>JABIRX010000042.1 GCA_018667735.1 Alphaproteobacteria bacterium
AAAGCAAGATCACCATAACTATATATTGTACCATTTATATCCAAATCATTTGCAGCTTGTATATCTATGTTATTTGCAACTAATGAGCCAGATGCCACATCTATCGAGTCAGTTGCATTTAATGAAGCATCTCCTGCTGCAGATATAGCCCCATTTACCTCTATAGAATTAGCTGCTTCTAAATCAATATCTGTTGCAGAAGATATATTTTTAACCGCTATATCCCCCGCCGCTGTAATAGTTAAACCGGCAACAGAGCTATACATATCAGCTTCACTTTTAACCCCAAAACCATCCTTACTTGCAATAATATCTATTTTGCCTGCATACATAGAACCAAAATTAGAAGCATCAACCGCATAAGTAATGTCAGTATCACTGGCTGTTATATTGTCACTTGTTATATCGCCAGTTACATAATCATATTGCTTATCTCCAGTTTTGATAGCAAGCTCATCTTTTCCAACAATAGAACCATTAATATTTGCAAATTTACTAACTAACTCAGCCGCACTAACCATAGAAGCATCCAGGCCAGATTCTCCTATATTAATTGCCCCAGCACCTATGTTAAAATGACTTAATTCATCACCAGACTTTTCCGCAGAACCAGTAACCATAGTTAAACGATCCGTATTAATAAAACCACAACCATCACACATAATACCTTGCGGATTTGCAAATATGTAATCAGCCTTCTGCCCAAAAATCTCAGTGTAACCATATAACTTTGAAACATCACCTCCAGTTACCTCATTTAAAATAACGCTTGCCGCACCTTTAGTCAGCAAAGGATTATTGTACAAGGTCGAACCAGTTAAATTAGAAACCCCAAACTCAGTTGAGTTATTAATTACTACACCCTTATCATCTATATCAAATTGTGAGAATTTATTATGTGACAAACCATTCTCTGATAAATTACCAGATATATTTACTATAGAAGTGCCATTATTAGCACGATCAATTATAGCCTGATTTGCACCCGCAGCACTAGAATCTACAACTATCTCACTAGCTATAGCTAAAGGACCAGAATTTAGAAATGTTACAAAAACAAGTAATCGACAAATTAAGTGTTTCAAAAAATTTAGCATAATTAAAATAAAGTGGCGTCATAATATTGCATATTAAGCATTTATTGTCAAACTTATATGTTATGCATAGCATCATCTTGCTGATATTGCAAAATAACTCTATGGAAAAAAGAAGAAAAAAAAGAAAATAACAAGCAAGCTACTATACACAACTGTAAATTGATTTATAATAATCTCATTAAAAAAATAATTATGCATAATTTTAGACTCATCTTTATTACAATATTCATGCTTATCTCTTATAAAGCGAACGCCAATGAAGCTCTCGAGATCAAACAAATGCAGCAAGAATTGAAGCATTTTAATTTAGAGCAAGAAAATAAGAACCTAGATTACAAACCCCAATATTTAGAGTTCTTACCAGAAAATACCAACCTTAAGAAAAGTACGTGCCTTAACATAAAAACCATAGAAATTAATGGCTCCACTCTGTTTTCAGCAGCCAAATTACAAGATAAAGTTAAAGATTTCAGCTCAAAATGCACCACTTTAAGTGATATCCAAAAAATGCTTAACCACTTAAATGCACTATATTTTAAATATGGCTATGTAACTAGTAGAGCAAACTTACCGATGCCCCAAAGCAAATTAGCAGAACATATTCTTATCATCCAAATTACAGAAGGGAAAATCTCACAAATTACTCTTAATGAAAATCAAAATATATATAATCAAAAATTAAAATTAGCTAGCTCAGTACCAACAAAACAACATAATATCCTAAACATCCGAGATTTAGAACAAGCCATAGATAATTTTGCGAATGTAAATAATAGTAAAAGTAAATTTATTATAGAAGCAGGTAAAGAAATTGGCACCAGTAAAGTAATTATAAATAATGAATATAATAAACCACATTACATTTCTGCCTCTCTAGATAATTCTGGAACTGGGCAAACAGGTAAGAACAAATATAATCTTAGCGCTAATTTTTCTGACCTTCTAAACTTAAATGAAAATATCTCTTTCAATTATAACTCTCTATACAAAAGACAATCATATAAAAGACAAAGCGCAGCCAGTTCATTCAACTATTCCTTACCACTTAAAAACTACCTCTTAAATTACAGCTTATCACGCTCCAATTATATTTTAGGCACAAACTTAACCAGAGCAACTTATTACTCTTTGGGCAATACCACTATTAATAAAATTTCTTTAGAGCGTAATATTTTTAGAAATAATCAAGTAAAAATCAAACTAACCTCCGATCTAACCCACAAAAATGTAAAATCATATAATAAAATATTTAACATAAAGCTTGTAAATCAGGTAGGTACTAGAAAATTAGCCATAGCAAATATTGGCATACATAACACTATATATAGCAAATATGGCACTTTAATCATTAAACCAAGCTATAAATTTGGGCTTGATAAATTTTCTGCTTTAAATGACAAAACTTCTGAATATAGCGAAGAAGCTCAATATGAAGCTTATAATTTATATTTATATTACCATAAAATATTTAGCCAAATTCCACTCAAATATAATTTAAATATCGAGGCACAAAAATCAGAAGATATATTATTTTCTTCTGAAGCATTTTATGCTGGTGGAGAATATAGCGTACGAGGATTTAAAGAAGAATATATCCAAGGAGATTCTGGCTTTTATGCGCGTAATGATTTTACCTTAAATAAAAATTTGGCTCCTTATATAAAATTAAATAACAGCTCGCTAAACACTTCTTTATTCTTTGATTATGGCTTAACTAAAGCGAATATTGATGATAAAAATTACCAAGTAAGCGGCGCAGGTATTAAAGTTAATTTTTATCACAAGTTATTTTCTGCCAATATAACTTACAGCAAAGCACTCAAAATACCTGTCACAATAACAGAAAATGAAGTAATCTACGCGAAAATAAGCAAAGCCATCTCCTTTTAAAAGCTAAGCTCTTTCCTTTTGATAAGTTTGCAAAGATTTTACAGTTAGCTCCTCACCCTTATTTAAATGCTGCATCGCTCTAATTATAGCTTCTGCCCCTCTAACCGTAGTAAAATAAACCACCTTATTTAACAAAGTAGTACGCCTGATAGAATAACTATCAGCTATATCTTGCTCTCCTGATGTAGTGTTAATTACTAACGATATTTCTTTATTAGCTATCATATCCACAATATGTGGGCTACCCTCTTTGACTTTATTAACAGATTCAACATCTTCAATGTTATTACCTGTTAAAAACTTTGCCGTACCTTTAGTTGCAATCAACTTAAAACCTATCTTAGCTAATTTTTGTGCCAGAGGTAAAATAGCTTCTTTATCATCATTTTTTACTGAAATAAATACTTTTCCTGATTTAGGTATTTTGCCATATACAGCAATCTGCGCCTTAGCATAAGCAATGTCAAAGCTCTTATCTATGCCCATAACCTCACCCGTAGATTTCATTTCAGGACCTAAAATTGTATCCACATTATCAAAACGCTCAAAAGGGAAAATAGCCTCCTTAACTGCATAGCAATTATTCACTTTAATTTCAGCTAAGTTAAATTCTGCTAATTTTCTGCCCGCCATTACTAATGCCGCTATCTTTGCAATAGACACACCTGTCGCTTTAGCGACAAAAGGTACAGTTCTAGAAGCTCTAGGATTTACTTCTATGATGTATAAATCACCATCTTTGACTGCATATTGCACATTCATCAAACCTTTCACCTCCAAGGCTTTTGCTAATTTTATTGTGGCCTCTGTAATTAAATCTGTAACTTCCTTAGTTACAGAATATGGTGGCAAAGAACAAGCCGAGTCGCCAGAGTGAATACCAGCATGTTCAATATGCTCCATAATACCTGTTACATGCACATCATCACCATCTGATATTGCATCTACATCAAATTCTGTCGCATTTGATAAAAACTCATCTATTAAAATGGCGCCATCTTTTATAGCGGCTCTATTTTCTTTTAGATATTTTTTCAAGCCCCTATCATTATAAACAATCTCCATAGCCCTGCCTCCTAATACATAAGATGGCCTTATTACCACAGGAAAACCTATTTGCTTAACCGAACCTTCTATCTCACTTAATTTGTAACAAATAGTGCTGTGCGGTTGTTTTAACTGCAACTTATCTAACAAATTTTTAAATCTGTCTCTATCTTCAGCTAAATCTATTTTATCTGGTGAAGTGCCAATTATTGGAATATTTGCCGCTTCTAATTCTTGCGCTAATTTTAATGGTGTTTGCCCACCATATTGTAAAATCACACCAAGCAACTCACCTTTTTGCATCTCTTTTAAAGCAATTTCTATCACATCTTCTGCCGTCAAAGGCTCAAAATATAATCTATCAGAAGTGTCATAATCAGTTGAAACAGTCTCAGGGTTGCAATTTACCATAATTGTTTCAAAGCCAGCTTCTCGCAGTGCAAATGCTGCATGACAACAAGCATAATCAAATTCTATACCCTGACCAATCCGATTTGGCCCTCCACCTAAAATCATAATTTTTTGCTTAGCACTAATATTAGCCTCGCAATAATTAGGCGTATAAATATCTCCCTCATAAGCAGAATAGATATAATTTGCATAAGATTTAAACTCAGCCGCACATGTATCCACTTTTTTATAAACAGGAACTATGTTTTGCGTATGTCTTATCGCTCTAATTTCAGCCTCTTCTTTACCAGACAATTCTGCAATTCTTTGGTCTGAGAAACCAGCTTTTTTACATTTTAATAAGAAAGATTTATCCGCTAAATCTGCTTTTTTAATTTCTTCTTCAAGAGTAACTAACTCAGCTAATTGGTTTACATACCAAATATCATAACCAGTAATTTCACAAATTTCATGCTTCGCTATACCAAATCTTAAAGCTTCTGCTATTAACAAAATTTTGTTTGGTGCAAGTGGTGCTAAAGCCTGTTTGATAATGGCTTTTTTTGCTTCCTCATTTTTAGCCTCCGCTAAACCGGCTATCTCTGGAGAGTTTAAGCCAGTTAAGCCTGTTTCCATGGAACGCAATGCTTTTTGCAAACTTTGTGCAAAAGTCCGCCCAATAGACATAGCTTCACCAACCGATTTCATCGCTGAAGATAATTCTGGCTTGGCATAAGTAAATTTCTCAAAAGTAAATCTTGGTATTTTTGTAACCACATAATCAATAGATGGCTCAAAACTTGCTGGCGTCACTTTAGTTACATCATTATAAACTTCATCTAAACTGTAACCCACTGCTAATTTTGCTGCAACTTTTGCAATCGGAAAACCAGTAGCTTTAGAAGCTAAAGCTGATGACCTCGATACCCGCGGATTCATCTCTATTACCAATAATTCACCATCAGCTGGGTTAACTGCAAATTGCACGTTAGAACCACCAGTTTCAACTCCAATCTCACGCAAAACTGCAATTGAAGCATTACGCATTTTTTGATATTCTTTATCTGTTAAAGTTAAAGCAGGCGCAACTGTGATACTGTCACCCGTATGCACGCCCATAGGATCAATATTTTCAATCGAACAAATAATAATAGTATTGTCATTTTTATCTCTTACCACTTCCATCTCATATTCTTTCCAGCCAATTACAGATTGGTCAATTTGAATTCTAGAAATTGGTGATGCATCTAAGCCAGATTTTACTATTGCTAAAAACTCCTCTTCATTATTAGCAACACCTCCACCACTACCACCCATAGTGAAAGATGGTCTAATAATCGCAGGCAAGCCTATTTCTGCTTGAGCCTTTAAGGCCTCCTCTACCGTGCCAACAATAGCATTTTTGGGTGTCTTAAGTCCAATTTTTGCCATCGCATTGTTGAATAATTCGCGATCTTCCGCTTTATTAATGGCTTCAATGCCCGCACCTATTAACTGCACCTTATATTTAGTTAAGATACCCTCTTTATGTGCATTTAAAGCACAGTTTAAAGCAGTCTGTCCGCCTACTGTAGGTAAAATTGCATCTGGTTTTTCCTTGATAATAATGCGCTCTAAAAAATCTGTGGTAATTGGCTCAACATAAGTGCTGTCCGCTGTTGCTGGGTCAGTCATTATAGTTGCTGGATTAGAATTAATTAAAATAACTCTATAACCTTCCTCCTTTAAAGCCTTACAAGCCTGCGTACCTGAGTAATCAAACTCACATGCTTGACCAATTACAATTGGCCCCGCCCCGATTACTAAAATTGCTTTTATATCTGTTCTTTTAGCCACGAGCTACCTTCTTATTATGTGATTTTATTAAATCGATAAATTCTGCAAATAAATATTTGCTATCATGCGGGCCACTGGAACTTTCAGGATGATATTGCACTGAAAATGCTGGCCTATCTGTAAGTTTTAAACCTTCTACTGTTTGATCAAACAAAGAGCGATGTGTAATTTCAATATTAGCTGGTAAATTCTCATCACTAACACAGAAACCATGATTTTGTGCTGTTATTTCTACTTTTTTGGTAGCTAAATTAATTACTGGATGATTAGCTCCCCTATGCCCTTGGTGCATTTTAAAGGTTTTTAGACCCGCAGCAAGAGATAATAATTGATGCCCCATACAAATGCCAAAAATAGGTACTTTAGCCGCTAAAATCTCTTGAATAACTGCAACCGTATATTTTGCATTTGCACTTGGATCACCCGGACCATTTGATAAAAATAAACCATCTGGCTTTAATGCCATAATTTCAGCAGCGCTCGCCTTACAATTGACCAAAGATATTTTACAACCATGGGTTAAAAAATAATTTAAAATATTATGCTTTACGCCATAATCTAAAACCACAATATGTAAATCTTCTAAGGCTTTTTCTGGTGCTAGATATTGGTAAGTTAATTCTGTGTGCTCTTCTAGCTTTTTAACTGAAACTTTTGAAGAAAGCTCTATCCCTGTAAAGGACTTAATTTGCTTAGCCTCTGTGAGCAACTCGAAAACATTAAGTTCTTCTCCCTCTAGCGCATAAGTAATAATTGCGTTTACTGCACCTTTTTCTCTTAGCAAAGTGGTGATAGCTCTTGTATCAACCCCTGCTATACCAGTTAAATTATTTTTAATTAACCAGTCATTAAAATTTTCTTCTGCTCTAAAATTAGATGCTAAAGTGATATCCTCCCTAACCACCAAACCTTGCGCAAATTTTTGTATTGATTCATTATCATCTAAATTAATACCAACATTACCAATATGTGGTGCCGTGAAGGTGATAATCTGATCTGTGTATGATGGGTCAGTTAGAATTTCTTGATAGCCAGTAATGCTGGTATTAAAACATAGTTCTCCTTTTGTTTGGCCTTGCTTACCAATACCTTTACCAAAGAAATACTCCCCCGAAGTCAAAATTAAGACTGCGTTTAATTCTTGCGTAGCTTTTACAACTGGTAAATTAGTCATTTATTTTTTATATTTATAATGTTTTGTAATTAGGCAAATTGCTTAGATTTATAAGAAAAACCTTCCCTTTAGTCAACAAGAATCTTAAAAATAAAGAAAGTAAATATACAATAAATCCTAATGCATAAAATTGCTGGTCTTGGAACCCTGATCCAATATCTTAAAAACTTACCAGAAAGCCCTGGAGTCTACCGTATGATTGGTGAAACAGACAAAATTTTATATGTTGGTAAAGCCAAAAATCTTAAAAAAAGAGTAACTAGCTATAGTAAGTTTGATAAATTACCTAATCGTCTAAAAAAGATGGTTTCTGAGATTAAAAAGCTTGAAATTGTAAAAACTGATTCTGAGATAGAAGCGTTAATACTTGAGTTAAATCTGATTAAAACGCTAAAGCCTATTTATAATATCATGCTTCGGGATGATAAAACTTACCCTTATATTTACTTTAATATTAAACATGATTTTCCTGGCATTTACACTTATCGTGGCAAAAAAACTTTTAAGGGCAAGTATTTTGGCCCTTTTGTAGGGGGCTATGATGTTGAGAAAACTGTAACTTTGCTAAAAAAATCTTTCTTAATCAGAAGCTGCTCAGACAGTGAATTTAAAAATCGAGATAAACCGTGCCTTGAGTATCAAATTAAAAGATGTAGCGCGCCTTGCGTCAATTATATCCAGAAGGAAGATTATCAATATTTGCTCAAGCAAACTTACAACTTCCTGAGTGGTAAAACTAATGAAGTAAGAGAGAAGCTTATCGTTGAAATGGAAGGATCTAGCAACAAATTAGATTTCGAGCGTGCCGCAATTTTACGCGATAGAATTAAAGCAATAAGTAATATTACAGCCAAACAAGATATTTCTGATAACAGCCTAATTGATACTGATATTTTAGCGATAAAGCAACAAAATGCCACAGTAATAATTGAGCATTTCATTTTTCGTAATGGCTTTAATAATGGTAATCAGCACTTTTTTCCCCAGAATATAGAAGGTTTGGAGTTAGGAGAAATTTTGACTAATTTTATCAAGCAATATTATAATGAAGAAAATATCGTCAAAGAAATTATAACTAATGTTGAGCTACATGAAGCTGAGCATTTAGAAGCTTTATATTTTAAAGAATATCAATGTAGAACCAAATTTATTACACCTAAATTAGGGCGTAAAAAGAAAATCCTACTTTTTGTTGAAACAAATGCAAAATATCACTTAGAGCAAAAAACCAAGAATAAAAACAAAAATTTAAAACATCATAAAAAATTACAAGAAGTCTTCAATTTAACGGAAAGGCCAAATAAAATAGAAGTATTTGACAATAGTCATATTTCTGGAACTAATTCCGTAGGCGCTATGATTGCAAGCGATTTAAATGGCTTCAACAAAAACTGTTATCGCAAGTTTAATATTAAGCTTGCCAATAAAGCTGATGATTTTGACATGCTAAGAGAAGTTCTCTATCGTAGATATAATCGTCTATTAATTGAGGATCCTGAAAATAAAAATAAAAGCTGGCCCGATCTAATCATCATTGATGGTGGTAAAGGACAAGCTTCGGTTGCCGCTGAAATTTTTTCTCAGCTGAACTTAACAATACCCTTCTTTTGCATTGCTAAAGGTGAATTTAGAAATAAGGGTTTGGAAAGATTTTGCAATAATTTTTCTGATTACTTTTCTATTGAAGATAAAGAGACTTTATATTATTTGCAGCGTATTCGAGATGAGGCACACAGATTTGTTATTGAAACACACCGCAAAAAGCGTAACAAAGCAACTCTAAAATCTGAGCTAGACCAAATAGCTGGAATTGGCCCAAAGAAAAAACAAGATTTGTTAAAATATTTTGGCTCAGTAGCAAAAATCAAATCAGCGAGTAAAGAAGATGTTGCAAAAGTAAAAGGTATCAACCTGAAGCTTGCTGAAAAGCTACTTGAAATTTTGAAATAAACATCTAGTTTGAGATTATATGGAAAACTTACCAAACATCTTAACATTTGCCAGAATCTTAGTTATACCGATTCTGATTTTATCCTTTTTTTTAGATGGAGTACTATCTAATTGGATAGCAGCCACCCTATTTATCTTTGCTTCAGTTACTGATTTTGTCGATGGTTATTTAGCAAGATTACTAAGTGCACAATCAAACTTAGGTAAAGTATTAGACCCCATTGCAGATAAACTCCTTGTTGCTACTACCATTATTATGCTTGTTCATTTTGGTGACAATGACCTACTTATAACCATACCTGGTATCATTATTTTATTTAGAGAAATATTTGTTTCAGGCTTAAGAGAGTTTTTAGCTGAAATCAATGTAAGTGTTCCAGTTAGTCAATTAGCTAAATGGAAAACAGGAGTTCAAATGACCGCACTTGCCATCATGATTCTAGGAGATAAAGGTACAGGTATAGAATATACTAATGAAATTGGCAGGATAGGGCTAGTCATAGCTGCTATTTTAACAGTTTTTACTGGCTTTGCTTACTTTAAGGCCTCACTTAAACATTTAAAAAATTAAGCTAAATCAAAGCCTTTCCTTACACATAGACCCAACCATTGAAAAAAATATTATAAATTATTTTGGTTAATATAAAATACTCAGCTAATAAATCCGTAAAATGAGCCTTATTTAAGTGCGTTGGCTTAATAAAGCTATAGCCGCCCCGTTTATTGCTAAGCCTAGCGCTAAATATTAAAAAAACTAAGCTAAAACCTTTAGGGCTACTTGCGTATGTGCGTAACATAAATATTGGTATTTTATATTCTCTTGCCGAGCAAATTCTAACCACGCTTTATATTCATGAGCCTGCCAATTGGGATAATTAAAAAATTCATCAAAAACAATTACGGTGTTTGCTCTGATCTTCTGCTTAAAAGCAGTTAGAATATCTTTAGTTGATTGATATAAATCACAATCAATATGTAAAAATATAGCAGCCTCATCATTGCTCTGACAAAATTCTTCTAAACTATCTTTAAACCAACCTTTTACTAATTTTATATTTTTAGCTACTTTAGGCAATTTAGCATGGTTAGTTAACTGCCCCTTTAAAGTCTTAGTGCCTGCCCAATCTTCTGGTATACCCGTAAAAGAATCAAAACCATATATTGTTTTCTTGCGAAGTATTGGCTTATTGGCAAGCTCATTTATAGTGGTTCCTGATTTCACACCAAATTCTGCGACAATACCATCTGAATCTATATGTTTTAAGGCGTAGTTAAAAACTTCATTACGATTATTGCAAACTACTGCATCAGCCATATTTGCTTCTATAAAATCTAAAGTTTTTTGGTAAGCTCTAAGCTTGATCCCAATATATGGATGTAAAAAATCTGAGCGCATTGAGCTCAGATGTTTTAAAATCGTTTCTTCTACTTGGCCTAGATTATTTTTTTTTGTTAAGGACATGTTTGGAGCCATAATATAATACTACATAACCAAGCAATGTAGAAAATAAAGAGCCCGCTAAAATTCCCGCTCTTACTTCATCAGTAATCTGATATTCTGGTGGAAAAGCTAAATTTCCAATAAAAATACTCATAGTAAAACCAATACCTGTAAGTATTGAAACACCATAAATTTGCGTCCAATTTGCCCCATGTGGCATTTTAGCTATACCTGACTTTATCAATAAATAAACTATGCTAAACACACCAAGCTGCTTACCAACAAACAATCCGGCCAAGATTCCTAGTGATACAGGGTTGGAAATTAAGCTTGCTAATGATAAATTCTCAAAAGAAATACCTGCATTACAAAAAGCAAATATTGGTAAAATTAAAAATGCACACCATGGTGCTAAAGCGTGCTCTAATACTTTAAGCGGGCTGTTATTATTAGCATCCTTTACCTTTAAAGGAATAGTCAATCCAATTAACACTCCAGCTATTGTGGCATGCACACCAGACTCTAAAATTAAGGCCCATAATATAACGCCTAAAAACAAATATGGAGCTTTTCTAGAGATATTTCTGCTATTCATCCACAGCATTACAATAAATATAATTGCCACCCATAATAAATTATTGACCGCAAGCTCTGTATTATAGAAAAAGGCAATAATTAAAATTGCAATTAAATCATCAATAATTGCAAGAGCGGTTAAAAAAGCTTTTAAAGAGATTGGTACTCTTTTCCCAAGCAACGAAGCAATACCTAATGCAAAGGCTATATCAGTTGCACTAGGAATAGCCCAACCTCTAGTTGCACTTTCACCTTCTACCATATAATCCATGGTAAAGAAGACATAAATTAAAGCTGGAATAGCTACTCCACCAATCGCCCCAATTGCCGGGAGAATTTGCTGATCACGTGTAGATAGCTGACCTTCCGCCATTTCTCTTTTGATTTCTAAGGTAACCAACAAAAAGAAAATCGCCATCAAGCCGTCATTAACAAATTTCTCAACATTTAAGTCGATCATGTAATTGCTTATGGTTAGAACAATGGGAGCTTCTAAAAAATGATGGTAAAAATGATGAAATTCTGAATTAGCAAATATCAGCGCTAAAATGGTCATTATTAAAAGCAAAATACCGCCTGATGCTTGGTATTGCATGAATTTATTTAGAGCGTCTTGAAAATATTTTACAACCATAATAATAATTTTTGTTGAATTTAACATAAACATGTTTGCGTTCTAGGTCAAGAAGCTTAGATTAAAATTTTCAAATTTAACGACAAATCACTAGCTGAAACTGAGTGAGTTAAACTACCAACAGAGATATAATCAACGCCGGTTGCTGCGACTTTAGCTATATTTGCTAAGTTAATATTACCAGATGCTTCTATTTTGCTTTTTTTGTTAATAATTTTTACTGATTCAACCATATTTACTAGCGACATATTATCAAGCATTATTATATCTGGTTTATAAAGTAGGGCCTCTTTAACCTGTGCAATAGTTTCACATTCTACTTCTATTTTAAGCCCGGTTTTAGCACAATTTTTTAAGGCAGTAGCAATGTTTTTCGCTGCAATAATATGATTATCTTTTATTAAAACTTGATCATCTAAACAGATGCGATGATTTTTCCCTCCCCCTGTTAATACAGCGTATTTTGCTGCCTCACGATAAAATGGTAAAATTTTTCGCGTATCTAAAATCTCAACTGGATAACTCTTAACTGCCGCAACAAAAAGCTGTGTTTTAGTTGCAATACCGGACATATATTGCATTAAATTTAAAGCAACCCTTTCCGCCGCTAAAATAGCCCTAGCATTACCTATTCCACTAGCAATAACTTCACCTTTCTTAACTTTGTTACCCTCTTTAAAGAAATATGTTAAATCAATATTTTTATCCAACTCTTTAAAAGCTAATGTAAAAAAATCAACTCCACATAAAATTAAGTCATCTTTAGCCAATAGAGCGAATTCTGCCTGCTGCTCTTTTGGTACCGTATAGTTGGATGTAACATCTCCATTACCTATATCTTCTGCTAACGCAGCTTTTACTATTTTTAAAATATTAGCTTCTTGCATCATCTGATATTTATTTATAAATATGCTCACTATCTGGAAATTGCTCAGCTTTTACTTCACTTGCATAATCTGCAAAGGCGTCTCTGACTTCCTCACGTAAATTCTTATATTTTTTTACAAATTTAGGTACAGACTCACTTAAGCCAAGCAAATCATTTGCAACCAAAACTTGACCATCGCAATCTTTGGAAGCACCAATACCGATTAATGGTATTTTTACTTTTTGTTTAACTTTTTTAACCACATCTGCTTTAACCCCTTCTATTACTAAAGCAAAAGCTCCAGCTTCTGCAATTGCAACAGCATCTTGCACTATCTTAGCTGCAGAAATTTTATCTTTACCCTGTATTTTGTAACCACCAAGCTGATTAACATATTGTGGCATTAAACCAATATGTCCCATAACCGCAATACCGCGTTTGCTTAAAAATGAAATAGTGTCTTTTAATTCCACTCCGCCTTCTAATTTCACTGCACCTGCTCCTGTTTTTTGTATGATTTCTGCAGCATGCTTAAATGCCAGCTCTTCATTAATTTGATAAGTAGCAAAAGGCATATCAACCACAATTAATGATTTCCTACTAGCTTTAACTACTGCCACACCATGTTGTATCATTAAATTTAAATCAACTGGCAAGGTTGATTCCATGCCATATAAAACCATACCAAGTGAATCACCAACTAGAATGATATCTGCATGATCATCCGCAAGCTCTGCCATTAACTTACTGTAAGCAGAAATTACAACCAGCTTTTCTTTTGACACAAATTTCTTTTCTATGTGTTTTATAGTGTTTCTAGTCATAAATTAATTATTTAAAAACAAAAAATTCATAATTGCTTTTTGTACATGCAATCTATTTTCAGCTTCTGTAAATATTACAGATTGTGCCCCATCTATTACCTCAGTTGTGACTTCTTCGTCTCTATGTGCTGGCAAGCAATGCATGAATAAAGCATCTGGCTTTGCTTTAGCCATCACCTCTTTTGTTACTTGCAACTTGCTAAAAGCTTGCTTTCTTTCTAGCTCATCTTCATCACCCATTGAAACCCAAGTGTCGGTTGTAATTAAATCTGCATTTTGCGCTGCTTCACTAGCATGGTGAAATATTTCTACTAAATTAGCCTCTTTTGCTTCTGCTAATAAATTAGCATCTGGGTAATAACCTTTAGCTAAGGCTAAATTTAATTTAAAGCCAAATTTCAAAGCAGCATTTAACCATGAATTACACATGTTATTGCCATCTCCAAACCAAGCAATCAATTTGTTTTCAATATTTCCTCTATGCTCAATATAAGTAAAAATATCAGTTAAAACCTGACAAGGATGATTAAAATCTGTTAAACCATTAATTATTGGAATAGTAGCATTTTCTGCGAGCTCTAAAACATCTTTATGCTTATTTGCCCTGATCATAATCATATCAACATAACGCGATAAAATTTTAGCTGTGTCCGCTATGGATTCACCCCTGCCTAATTGCATATCTTGCGCACTTAAAACTACAGCCTTACCACCTAATTGATTAATACCAACTTCAAAGGAAACTCTAGTTCTGGTAGAGCTTTTCTCGAATATCATTGCTAGATGCTTATCTTTAGCAACATCTGTATGAGGGTTTTGTTTTAATTTAGTTGCCAAAGCAACTATTGCTTCCAATTCGGCTTTACTAAAGTCAGCCAATGAAATAAAATTTTTTTTAATCATTTTGTTCAAATTCTTTTAATGATTTCTCCATATAAGAAAGAGCTAATTTAATCTCTTTTTTTGTGATTATCAGAGGTGGTATTACCCTGATAACATCGTTACTTGCTGGTATTGTTAACAAATTATTGGCGCGAAACAAATCAACCAACTTCATATAAGAATGAGAAATTCTAATCCCTAATATTAACCCCTCACCTCTTACCTCAGTAATAATTTGTGGATATTGCTGCTGCAAGCTGCATAGACCCTCCTTAAAAAGCGCACCATTTTCTTGTACTGAAGCTAAAAATTTTGGTTCTGCTATTTGCGCAAAAACAGCATTCCCAACTGCCATTGCTAAAGGGCTTCCACCATAAGTTCCACCATGCGAACCCATGGTCATGGCACTAGCTATGTCCTTTCTAACCAAACAAGCACCTAAGGGGAACCCTCCGCCAATACCTTTAGCAGCGGTAATAATATCTGGTTTAATATTGGCCCATTGATGATGGAAAATTTTGCCTGTTCTACCCATACCGCATTGAACTTCATCAACACCAAAGATTATTTTCTTTTCTTTGCATAATTTAGCTAAATCTTTAAGAAATTTATTGCTAAAAACATGCACCCCACCTTCACCTTGAATAGGCTCTATGATTAAGGCAGCAGTCTTACTATTTATTTCTTTTGCAACTTTTTCTATGGTAAGATTTTTTAGAGATAAATAACGAAAGCCTGGCAATAATGGCGCATAACCATCTTGATATTTTTTACTACCGGCAGCCGAAATAGCCGTCATTGTGCGGCCATGAAAAGCATGCTCAAAAGTGATTACTTCTTTCTTCTGATATTGTTTTTTGCTGTGATAATGTTTACGGATAATTTTAACCGCAGTTTCAATGGCCTCGGCACCAGAATTACAAAAGAAAACCTGGTCACAAGCAGAGTTTTCAACCAACTTACTTGCCAGCTCAACTTGACCTTCTATTTCATATAAATTAGATACATGCCATGGCTTATCTGCTGCTTTTTTTAAAGCTTTAACTAATTTTTTATTAGCATAGCCTAAAGAATTAACCGCAATCCCTGCGCCTAAATCAATATATTTTTTTTTATCTTTGCTATATAAATAAACGCCTTTTCCTGCCGTAAATTCTATGTTACATCGTTTATATACTTGTAGAAGTGGGCTTAACATCTATCTCTTTAAAAAGGTATTTCATCCTCAAAATCATCCGCAGCTGGCGCGTTATCACCACCTGAAGCTGAGCTAAACACTCCCTTATCTGGGAATGGGGATGGAGAGTTTTTAGCGTTACTATCTTGCGTTCTATTTGGCGTAAAATTGTTATTTGGAGCGTAATTACTTGCACCCGGCTGTTGCTGGTTGCTGGAATTGGCATTATCTAACATTGTAAAGCTTCCTGAATAACCCTGAAGCACTACTTCTGTGGTATAACGATCTTGGCCGTTATTGTCTTGCCACTTTCTAGTTTGCAAACTTCCTTCTATGTAAATCTTTGCACCTTTGCGCAAATATTGCTTTGCTATAGCTACCAAACTTGGCGAGAATATTACCACTCTATGCCATTCAGTTTTTTCTCTTTTCTCACCAGTATTTTTATCTTTCCAGCTATCTGCCGTTGCTAAAGATAAATTTGCAATTTCTCTGCCATCTTGTGTAGATCTAATTTCTGGATCTGCACCTAAGTTTCCGACTAATATTACTTTGTTGATTGAGCCTGCCATAATTTATATTAAAGTTTAATTGCTAGTTAAGTTAGCTATGTTAATAATTTATAGCTAGCTTAGAATATTTAAATTTAATTAACAAGTATAATCCCCGTTATGGACACTAAATTCATTACTGTAAATCAGGCAAGAGAACATAACCTGAGAAATGTCTCTGTTAAAATACCAAAGAACAAATTTGTAGTAATAACTGGCCCCTCTGGCTCTGGAAAATCTTCGCTTGCTTTTGACACTGTATATGCAGAAGGGCAAAGAAGATATGTGGAAAGCTTATCTGCTTATGCTAGGCAATTTTTAAACTTGCAAAACAAGCCAGATGTGGAGTCAATTGAAGGCTTATCTCCAGCTATTGCAATTGATCAAAAAACCACTTCAAAGAACCCTCGTTCTACCGTAAGTACTGCAACTGAAATTTATGATTATATGCGTTTGCTATTTGCACGTATTGGAGTGCCAATTTCACCTGCAACTGGCAAGCCAATTGAAAGTCAATCTGCTTCAGATATGATTGAGAGAATCAGAAAAATACCAAATGACACTAAAGTATATATATTAGCTCCAATAGTCAGGGGGCAAAAAGGTG
The DNA here is from genome assembly GCA_018667735.1 of Alphaproteobacteria bacterium. NCBI lineage: Bacteria > Pseudomonadati > Pseudomonadota > Alphaproteobacteria > Alphaproteobacteria bacterium. Next base: position 16,945 of record JABIRX010000042.1, read on the forward strand.
AACATCGCAAGGAATTAGCACAAATTAGAAAGCAGGGCTTTCAACGTCTAAAAATTGATGGTGAAATTTTTGAGACAGATGACTTACCTACCATTGAAAAAAACAAGAAGCATCACATGGAGGTTGTTGTTGATCGCTTAGTAATTACCGAAGATCTAGATAACCGCTTGGCTGACTCTGTTGAAACCGCATTGCGTTTAACCGATGGCTTACTTCATGTTGAAATTGTGGGGCTTCCTGAAGATTACACTGGTGATGATTTTAAAAATGAGCAAATTATTACTTTTTCAGAAAAATTCTCTTGTCCTATTTCAGGCTTTACCATAGACGAAATAGAGCCAAGATTATTGTCCTTTAATAGCCCTTACGGTGCGTGTGAGTCATGTAATGGCTTAGGTACAGAATATTATTTTGACCCAAATTTAGTGGTTGCCAATGAGGATTTATCCATAAGTGAAGGAGCCATAGCTCCATGGAAGGCTATTAACAGCAAATATTACACTCAAACTTTGCTAAGCCTAAGTAAATTTTATGATTTTGATTTAGACACAGCATTTAGAAAATTACCTAATAAAACACAACAGATAATTTTATACGGCTCTGGTGATGAAGAGGTTAGATTTGAATATCATGATGGTTATAAGAACCAGATCTTTACTAAACCTTTTGAAGGGGTAATTCCTTATTTAGAAAGAAAAGTAAATGAAGCTGATAGTGACTGGGTTTTAGAAGAGTGCGAGAAATATCAAAACATTACAAAATGTAGAGCTTGTAGTGGTTTCCGCCTTAGACCTGAGTCTCTTTCTATTCAAATTGCTGGCTCTCACATCGGTAATGTTACTGCTTTAACGATTGAGCAAGCTGTTGATTGGTTCAATAATTTACCTACAAAATTAAATAATCAAGAGAATCAGATCGCTGAGCGCGCACTTAAAGAAATTACACGAAGACTTGGCTTCCTTAAAAATGTTGGCTTAGAATATTTAACTTTAGATCGACATTCTGGCACATTATCTGGCGGAGAAAGTCAAAGGATTAGATTAGCCTCACAAATTGGTTCTGGTTTGAGTGGTGTCATGTATATTTTAGATGAGCCCTCTATTGGTTTGCACCAGTCAGATAATAGCAGGTTAATTGCAACTTTAAAAGATTTACGCGACTTAGGTAATACTGTCATTGTGGTAGAGCATGATGAAGAAACCATGGAATCTGCAGATCATGTCATAGATGTTGGCCCTGGTGCTGGTGTTTATGGTGGTGAAATTATTGCAGAAGGAACGCCTGATGACATTAAGCAGAATGAGAATTCTATTACTGGTAAATATTTAACTGGCATTGAATATATTGCCATACCAGAAGAACGGAGAAAAGCTCGCGAAAACAGAGCTATATCTATCATTAACGCACATAGTAACAACTTAAAAAACATCACCTGTTCAATTCCAATTGGTCTTTTTACCGCTGTAACTGGGGTTTCTGGTGGAGGTAAATCTACTTTAATTATACAAACTTTATATAAAGCCTTAGCAAAGAAACTAAATGGCGCTAAAGCAAAGCCTGGACTGCATGACGAAATAAAGGGCACACAATATATAGACAAAATTATTGAAATTGATCAATCACCTATAGGGCGTACGCCAAGATCAAATCCAGCCACTTATACAGGTGCATTTACTGCAATCAGAGATTGGTATGTTGGCTTACCTGAATCTAAAGCTCGTGGTTATAAAGCTGGAAGATTTTCTTTTAATGTAAAAGGAGGTAGATGTGAAAATTGTCAGGGTGATGGCTTAATTAAAATTGAAATGCACTTTTTACCTGATGTATATGTAATTTGTGACACCTGTAAAGGAGCTAGATACAATAAAGAGACTATAGAAATTAAATATCGTGGCAAGTCTATTGCTGATATTCTGAACATGACTGTAGAAGAAGCTTTGTTATTTTTCCGCAAAATGCCTCTTATTAGAGATAAATTTGAAGCTTTATATGAAGTTGGGCTTGGCTATATGAAAATCGGTCAATCTGCAACTACTTTATCTGGTGGTGAAGCGCAAAGAGTTAAATTAGCTAAAGAGCTATGTAAGAAAGCAACTGGTAGAACCTTATACATACTTGACGAACCAACTACTGGCTTGCACTCTAATGACATTAAGAAGCTGCTTAAAGTGTTACATAGATTGGTTGAAAGTGGTAATACTGTATTAGTAATTGAGCATAATATGGATGTTATTAAAACAGCTGATTGGATCGTAGATATTGGACCAAAAGGTGGTGACAAAGGTGGAATTATTGTAGCTGAAGGAACGCCTGAAGAAGTTGCCAATGTCAAAGAAAGCATCACTGGTCACTATTTAACTAAATATTTAAATAAAGCTAAAAAAATAAAGAAGTCTGCATAATTTCTTAACCGAACTTAGAGCTTTTGGTTGTAAATTAAGCAGATATTTGCTAAAAAACATTTATGCACTCGTAGCTCAGCTGGATAGAGCGTCTGACTACGGATCAGAAGGCCGAGGGTTCGAATCCTTCCGAGTGCACCATTTTACCATATAATCATATAGAGCATAATTAATAATATTGGTTTTTACCTTTCTTGGCAAGTTGCCCTTGCAGCCTCTCTGTTAACTTTGCTTAACTCTTTTTTGCTACTTAATTCTTTTGTAGCTGAAGCCAAGGTTTCAAAGCCAGCAAAACCAGACATAGCTATAAATTAGCTTATCCTTGAACTATTGTTAATCTATGCGTATCTGCTGCTTCTATATGCCTGTTTTGCCCTGCTATCAATAAAGAAGTTTGACCAGAACTTGTCTACTAGAGATATATCCACACCAGCTGCTATTAATTCTTTTTCTAGCTTTATGTGGCCTTCCCTAAGCTGCCAAAAACAAAGCACTGTAACCTAGCTGATTTGCGCTATGTTTCTTGGGCCTGTATAACCATTACGCTTAAAATCAACTTGAACTGAAGTTGAAGAATTAGCTCTTTCTGTAATTACTGCTGCCTTGAGGCGAGCAATCATTACTAAATAAACTTTTAACCTTCTTCTCTTAGAACTACCAATTGGTGTTAATATCACCACATATTAACAATATGTTGCAATACTTTAGGATATTATGGGAATCACGACAAATGCCTATCTTTATGCGCACATAAAAAGTATCGCCCTTGTATAATTAGAGTTTTTGGCAATTGGGCCATATTTACCTGGGCCTTAATTTACACTATTACAACATAATTTCAAAATAGAGCTAAAGTAATAGCAGAATATCTGCGCTTTAAAGCTTATATACATATTCTGATAAGCAACTTAAGAATGAAGCAGGCTTTTCTCGCGATTAATTATTCTAACTAGCTATATTATGCAATTTTCTATGTAATCAATTTCTTCACTACTTAATTTAATACTTAATGACTTTAAGTCATCTTGCATGTGAATTTGCTTCGAAGTACCAGTAAGGGGAATAATGCCTATTTGCAGAGCAAAAGCAAAAATAATTTGCGCCATATTTAATTGATGTTTTTTAGCTATCTGCTGAATTTCTGTTAAATGAAACAACTCAATATTAGCTGTTAACAATGAAAAACCCTGATAAGCAATATCATGCTTATTACATAATAATCTAATTTCCTTATCCCATGCAACTTTAGCAAAACATCTATTTTGCAAAAAATGTGGTTTAATTTTAACTTGCGCAATAAGCATTTGTAGTTGCTTTGCGTTAAAATTACTAACTCCAATAGCTTTAACTTTTCCTTCTTTGTATAACTCCTCAATTGCTTGCCAAATTTGAAAATCTTCCTCACCTAATAAAGGATAATTTATAGGTCCGTGCAATAAGTATGAATCTAAATATTTTGTTTCAAGGTTAATTAAAGAGCTCGCAAAAGATTGCTTTACCTGCTCAGCTAAATTAGCATCTTTAGCATATGGTAAACGGTGATCTTGACCATCAATTGAGGTAAATTTGCTTTGCAACCATAAATCAGATCTTTGAATTAAACCCTCTGCTATATTTTGCTTGATTGCCTGCCCAACTAATGCTTCGCTATAATGCTTAGCCTGATTTGCTGTATCTACTGCTCTAAAGCCTGACTTTAATGCAAGATCGACTAAGCTTGTGGTTTTTTCTGCTTTCCATGCAGTGCCGTAAATAAAGTTTGGTTTTAGCATGATTTCTTCTCTTTAATTAAACAGAATTATCTTAATTTCTCATCTGCAAAACTCAACCTAATTATATAAAAGATTTTTGTTGAATGACTAAGCTGCAACATATAAGTTAAAATCATAAAGCTTAAAAATTATATGACTGAAACTAACAACAAAATACAAGACTCCTTAAACATTCTAAACTCATCCAATGATTACAAGGTGCTAAGCCGAGTTCCTGAAACAATTAAACAAAAAGAACCTAATGGCAAAAAATTTAAAGCAGCTTTTATTGACCTAGAAACAACAGGTGTTGATCGAAATGAAGCGGAAATTATTGAAATAGGGGTATTAGTTGCAAGCTTTACCAATGAAGATGGTTTTGTTGCCATAGAATTTACTGACAACCAACTCCAGGAACCAAAAATACCTATTAGCGCAGAAATAACTAGGATAACCGGAATAACAAATGACGATGTTAAGGGCAAGGCTATTGACTGGCAGGGCTTACACCATAATTTAACCGATATAGATTTAGTAATATGCCATAATGCTAGTTTTGATCGACAATTCTTAGAGTTAAAAACCCCTATATTTTTTAAAGAATTTATTGAATCACTTCCCTTTGGCTGTTCTTTTGCAGGGGTTAATTGGAATGAATTTGGCTTTGAAGGTGGCAAGCTTGAATATCTTAATTTAAAAATGGGATATTTTTATGAAGGTCACCGAGCATTAGTCGATTGTTACGCTACTTTAAATCTTTTTATCGAAAAAGTGGATGCTTTTGAAAGGTTAAAAGATCATGTGCGCTCCAATGAAATTCTAATATGTGCAGTAAATGCACCATATAACAAAAAAGATATATTAAAAAAACGTAAATATCGCTGGAGTAGCGGCGATGGTAACTTACCCAAATGTTGGTGGGTTTCCATATCAAGCGAAGATTATGAAGCAGAGAAAATGTTTTTAGAGCAAGATATATATATGAATAATAGTCTTGATCTGCCAACCAAAAAAATTACCGCAAAAGAAAGATATTCTCTTCGCGCTGAAGCTATTTAAGCTTACATAAAGTAATAATCCTTTTGAATTAGTAGCTATATTTAAATAGTTATTTGAGCTAAATAAAGAGGCAATATAATTGGCATCGAAGGTATAAATTAGACTAGAACAAATAATAATATCTTTATTTATTTCAGTAATATCTGCCATATCAAAAGATTAAAGTAATTAAGGAAAAGTAGTGCAGATGTAAAATCAGGCCTAAAAAACATATACTATCTCACACAACTATAAGCCGTGTGATATTATTAGAGCTTTAAAAAAACACCCCTCCTCTTTTCTTATTACTTAATTAGTTGATTTTATAATTTCCTTGCAAAGAATCCTTTAACTGGCAGCCAAAACTCAACAACTAAATAGAATCTATATATTTTTAATAATTACTAATTCAACCTCAAATATTACTTATGTTTTATAAATGTTATATCCATTTTTCAGTAGTAATCATAAAAATATCAAAAGAAATCCTAACTCTTTAGCTAGCTCCTAATGCTGAGACTTTAAATGCATCATTCTTTTGGTGAATAAGACCACGCTTATATTCTAGTGGTGCTAACTCTGGCAAAAATCTTTTTTATAATTACTCATTTTTTAAGCTCATGTAGGATATTAACAGATTGAACAAAAAAAACTTGCTCGCATAAGAAAACATATGTTATTATTACATTTTATGTGGACAAATTCAATGAACAATTATTACAAAGGGTTGCTGGCTGAGAAAATATCAATTTTATATTTACTTTTTAAAGGCCACAAAATAATCAAAACTAGATATAAAACAAGATTAGGTGAAATAGATATTATCAGTAAAAGAAATAAAGAAATTCACTTTATTGAGGTTAAAAGTCGAAAAAATCAAAATGCTTTTCTTGATGTAATAAATAAAAAACAACAAAATCGTATAAAAAATGCCGCTTTATTATTCTTACAAAAAAACAAGCGTTTTTCATGTCACAATGTTACATTTGATGTTGTTTTTATAAAATACCCTTTATATTTCAAATATATATATAATAGCTTTTAGCCTCTAAATTAATTAAACAAGAACTATTTATAAGAAACCTTGCAAATAGTTTGCTTTTTTTTATTTTAATATAAAAAGAAAATTAAGTTTATGATAGAAGATTACATAAGATACGACCAATTAATTGACAACGCAATGCGCCAAGTAGTTAAAGAAGCTTTAATTAAAATCACTAAAGAAGGTTTTGCAGGAGAGCATCACTTTTTAATTTCTTTTTTCACAAATTACGAAGGAGTTGAAATACCAGAGCATTTAAAAAAGAAATATCCTGAAGAAATGACTATTGTGTTACAACATCAATATGAAGATTTAGAAGTAAAAGAAGATTTGTTTAGAGTGGTTCTTAGTTTTGAAAATAACAGAGAGCAAATTATTATCCCATTTGCAGCACTAACCTCATTTGCAGATCCAGGGGTTAGATTTGGACTCAAATTTAATATTTTAGCAGATGAAGCTTTATTAGAAGAGCTAGTGGAAGATACCGAGTTGAAGAAACCAAAGAAAGCAACTAAAAACAAAAAAAACAGTAAGAAAACTGAGAAAAACATCGCCTCTAGCAAAAATGTTGTAGATTTGTCAAAACTAAGAGATAAGAAAAAGTAAACCTAATTTGATAAAGCTTTTGACCTAGCCACAGCTTCATTTAGAGAGGCATCTAGAGTTTTTTCTAACCTAGAATCTTGGTTTAAGGAGTTTAAAGCAGCTTCTGTTGTACCACCTTTGCTAGACACCTGCTTGATCAAGCTGGAGAAATCCTCGCCATGCGCAGTTTCTATTGCAGCTTCTGCCGTGTTAATGGCGATTTTTTTTGCATCATCTGCGCTAAAACCTGCCTTTATTAGATAATTACTATATATAGACAGAAATTTATAATAATATGCCGGTCCACTCCCAGCAACAGCAGTACCTGCGTGCAACAAGCGCTCTTCTTCTAACCAAATAGTCTTGCCAAAACTATCTGACAAGCTACTTATTAACTCTTTTTTAGAGCTATCGATGTTTTCACCATAAATCAGATTAGTGCTTTTTTTTATCTTAGCTCCCAAATTAGGCATCAATCTAACGATAGGATTTTCTGGGAAACAACTGCTAAAATAACTTATGTTTGTGCCTGCTAATATTGAAATGACAATGGTTCTACTTGTGATAACTTCACTATATTCATCTATCAGAACTTGTATATTTTGTGGTTTACAAGCTATTAAGAAAATATCTGGTTCAAAATCTTTAGATAACTGCTTCGAATTATTATATTGTCTTTTTGTCTCGTCATGAGAAATATTTCGGTCAATTATACTAATCTCAAGACCTAAAGCTTTAGCGTCCAAATTGTCAACTATCGCCTTACCCATTTTACCATAGCCCACCTGCAAGAATTTATAAATCATCATTGCTATCGAACCTACCAACATTTCTAAGTAATTGCTTAAAGAAACCTTCTTGTTTTGTAACTGATTTAGTAATTTTTGGCTCCATTTTTAATATATTCATATCTGTTAAATTATATTGCCTGATCTCTGCTAATTTACGCGCCTCAAAGATGAGCTCATATGCTGTGTATTTCTGGTAATAGGCCTTCTCTAGCGCCTTTTTGTTTCTTGCATAATCAAAGTACAGCCATATATCTTGCTCACCCCTTTTGGTTTTTAGAGTGGGCAAACCAATTAACTCTTCTATAACCACTTGGCTAGTGCTACCAACATTTAATTTAGCAAGATCATTTGCCTTAATTTCAATGCCATGCTTAGAAATATTGTCTGCACAAGAAATTATAAATAAAAATGTGAAAAATGTGAATCTTTTGAGCATTAAGTAAAAAAAACTAGATTATAAAAGTTTTTCTGGTATATAAGTTTATCTCTTTTATTTGCTATAAAGTAAAATAACTAAAGCAAAGATGCAAGCAATAAGAGTTAAAAGAGAATTAAATTAACAAATTTGAAGGTTAACCATGGCTGTTCCAAAAAAGAAAACATCGAAATCTAGAAGAAATCAGCGTAGAGCCCATGATTCTCTTGCACGCGTAAATATAGTTGCAAATAAAACAACTGGCGAATATCAACTTCCCCATCAAGTTTCAGTTGATGGATTTTACAAAGGAAAAAAAGTAATAGCTGACAAAGTTAAAAAAGAAGAAGAAAGTAGCGAAGAAGTTAATGCTAAACCAGAAGCAGAGCAAAAAAAAATAGCTAGCGAAGGAGTATAACTAACTTTCTAGTGATGCCGGATTTAAAAGCGCGCCACCAAAACAGAAAACATATATTAGCTCTTGATGCTATGGGAGGTGATAATGCTCCCTATTCCGTTCTAGCTGGAGCTGCGTTATTTGCTAAAACTAACCAAAATGTAGATTTTCTATTTTTTGGTGACTCAGCCAAATTAACGCCCATATTTAACAAATTTCCAATATTAGCAAACAGAGCAACAATAGAGCATACTGAAGACTTCATTGCCGCCGAAGAAAAGCCCTCTACTGCCTTAAGGAGAGGGAAAAAATCAAGCATGAGGCTTGCGATAGAAGCTGTAAAGGAAGGTAAGGCTGATGCAGTTGTTTCGGCTGGCAATACCGGCGCTTTAATGATTATGTCTAAGCTAATCTTAAAAACTCTAGATGGTATTGACAGACCAGCAATTGGCACCATAATACCGACAAAAATAGGAAGCTCATTACTTCTAGATATGGGGGCAAATTCTGCTTGTGACGCAGAGAATTTAGTGCAGTTTTCAATAATGGGCGACGCTTTTGCAAAAGCGGCTCTTGCTAAAGAATCTCCATCTATAGGCCTTTTAAATATAGGGTCAGAAGAGCTAAAAGGTCACGAAACTGTTCGTGTCGCTAATCAAATTATCAGCGAAGAATATACCAACTTGAATTATCATGGCTATGTAGAAGGTGATGATATAATGACTGGTGTGGTTGATGTTATAGTCACAGATGGCTTTACAGGGAATGTGGTTTTGAAGGCTATTGAGGGCACTGCAAAGATTTTAACTGGCTTCTTTAAGCAAGGTTTTAAAGCTTCACTCTTTTCAAGAATAGGGCTGTTATTTTCTGCTTTATCATTAAAAAAAGTTTTCAAGAAGATTGACCCAAGAAACCATAATGGGGCCATGTTCTTAGGGCTAAATGGCATATCAATCAAGAGCCATGGAAACGCTGACAAAATTGGCTTCTCTAATGCGCTTAAAGTTGCTGTAAATTTAATTGAAAATAAAATTAATCAGAAGATAATCGAAGAGCTGAAGCTAATAAATAACAAGTAAATTTAACCATGAATTGCTCAACAAAAATCTTAAGCTGCGGTAGCTACCTTCCCAAAAAAATTGTCACAAATAGTGAGCTTGCTAGAACCGTTGATACTAGCGATGAGTGGATTAGAGAAAGAACTGGCATTGCTCAAAGACATATAGCCGCTGAGAATGAGCTTACCTCCGACCTTGGCTATAATGCTGCGCTTTCGGCTTTAAATAACAGTGATTTAACGGCCAAAGATATTGACGCTATAATTGTCGCTACTACTACTCCAGATAACATCTTCCCATCTACAGCCACTAAAATTCAAGCAAAACTTGGAATGAGTCATGGCTTTGCATTTGATGTGCAAGCGGTTTGCTCTGGTTTTATATATGCCTTAACTATTGCTGATAAATTTATAAAAACTGGAAGTGCTAAAAATATTTTAGTTATTGGTGCTGAGACATTATCACGAATTTTAAATTGGGAAGATCGTAATACATGCGTATTATTTGGTGATGGTGCAGGCGCGGTAATTTTAAGTGCTGATCTATCAAGAGAAAGTGACATTATAGATAGCCAGCTACATTCAGATGGCTCCCTTTACAAAATTCTTAATACTAATGGTGGACCATCTTTAAATGGAGGAGAAGGACATATTACCATGCAAGGTAAGGATGTTTTTAAACATGCGGTTAGTAAAATGTCGGCCACAGTAAAAGATATCATGCTGCGAAACCAACTTACAATAGAGCAAATTAATTTAGTAGTTCCACATCAGGCGAATCAAAGAATCTTAGATGCCGTTGCGCGAAAGCTTGAAATTCCTAAGGAAAAAATGGTTTCAACCGTAAATATGCACGCTAATACATCTGCAGCGTCAATTCCTCTTGCACTAAATGAAGCTTTAAGTAATAATAGAGTTAATAGAGGAAGCTATATGATATTTGAAGCTCTTGGAGCTGGGCTTACTTGGGGCTCTATGTTAATCAAATATTAGTTAAAATGTCAGAAACCATAAATAAAGAAAACATCGCTACAGAAATCTCAGAAGAATTTGGTATTTCTAAATCTCAATCAGCCGGAATGGTAAATGACATTATCTCAGTCATGGCCAAAATCACCTATGAATCTGGTAAGGTAAGAATTCCATATTTTGGCACTTTTAGTAAAAAAGAAAAAGTTGCAAGAATGGGCCGGAACCCAAAGACTAAAGAAGAGTTTAAAATAGCAGCAAGAGAAGTAATTACTTTTAAAGCCTCAGATTTTTTTAAAGATTTTATTAATGATAATTAAAGCATTATGGAAAACCTCTTCGCAAAAACTTTCTCCAATTTATCCCTAAAACCCATCAATGAAGTAGCAGAAGAGCTTTCAATAGAACCATATATTCTTAGATTTTGGGAAACAAAATTTAGCCAAATTAGCCCAACTAAAGGTAGAGGCAACAGACGCCTTTATAATGAGAAAGATATAGACACCTTAAAATCCATCAAAGACCTTTTATATAATAAAGGCTTTACCATCGAAGGAGCTAAAAAACTGTTAAATGGTGACATTAGCATAAAGCAAGCCGCCAATTCTAATCAACAGCAAAACTCAAATATTATTGCAAAAGCTATCAATGATTTAAAGCAAATAAAAGCTGAGCTACAAGAACTAAGTTAGAAGATTATTTTTGTTCTATATAGCTGATTATATCTTGCATGTCTTTTGGCATATCAAGCTGAAATTCCAGCAGCTTACCACTTATTGGATGCTCCAGCTGCAAATAAAAAGCATGTAAAGCTTGTCTTTTGAAGTTAAATAATAATTTATCATCTTCTAAATTAAAATGACGCAATAGCTTCTTCTTATTATTGCCATATTCAGGATCCCCTAAAATACTATGCCCCATATTTGACATATGCACTCTAATTTGATGTGTACGTCCAGTTTGCAGCTGACACTCTATTAAAGTAACAGCTCCATTTAGCATAATCTTTTTACTTTGATAACGGGTAATTGCTTTCTTACCCTTATTAACTGTTACCTCCATTAATTTTCTATTTCTTGAGCTTCTTGCTATATAGGTTTCGATTATACCCTCTTCTGGATTTAACATACCCCAAATTAAAGCATAATATTTTCTGGTTAAACTTCTTTCTTCCAGTTGCCTGCTTATATGTAAATGTGCTTGATCATTTTTTGCAACTACCATAAGGCCGGAAGTGTTTTTATCTAATCTATGCACTATACCCGGTCTTTCACTACCACTCACAGATGAAAGATCTGTCTTTCTTGCTAGCAACGCATTAACTAAGGTATTATTGCTATTACCTGCCCCAGGGTGCACAGTTAGGCCAGCTTGTTTGTTTACGACCATAAGATCATCATCTTCATAAATAACATCTAGCTCTATTTCTGTTGGGCTTATCTTAGTTTCTTGTTTTGCTAGCTCTTTGAAACTAATTATTTTTGCTGAGGCTAAATTAAATCTAGGCATTGTAACTACTTGATCATCAACTAAGACATTACCAGCTAATATAGTTTTTTTTATTTTTTCTCGTGAAATAAGCTGTTCTCTTAGTTTATCCGCTAAAAACTTATCTAATCTCTCCAGATTATCTTCCTCTGTAATTATGAAAGTAAACATTTATGGCTTTTCCCAGTAATATTAATATATAAAGCTATTTATGATGCCCATTACTATTTTTTTCCCAAGCAATATAACTGCTACAGTAAATATAACACCAGCTATACCTAATAAAATACCCATTAATATGGTAACCCCATCTCTGCTTAGCATACCCAAAGATAGAGTTAAAATACCCAAGGCTGGAACAAAATTTGTAAATGGTAAGGGTAGTGCAATAGAAACGGCAAAAATTATACAAAAAAAGCCTATAATTTTTGTACCTTTATCGGATGCAAAAAACAACAATCTTGGCTTTAACAATCTTTCTATCTTCTTCAGCAAGGGCGAGGAACTTATAACTATAAAGCTTAAAGTGCTTCTTTTTATAGATAATCTAGTTAACCATTTTGGCAGCCATGGCGAATTAAAGCCAAGCATCATTTGAACTGATAAAAAAAACAAGGGAATTGCAAAAATAGTTGTAATACCTGGTATATAAGGAAGTGGAACAGCTAAAGGTAAAGAGAAGCCGATCAACAAAATACCAAAGCCACGCTCATGCATAGATGTTTTTAGTTCATCTATAGTCACGCGATCTGATTTACTGGCTTTTACCACACTCTTTAAAAACTCAGAGGTAGATGATCTCTTATTATGCTCCATTGGCTAATTACTTGCTAACTAAAGCAGTACTTTACACTATAGCTAATTAATAACAAATTAATTATTCATTTGTAATCTTAATTGACACTTATTGACCGTAGTTTCAAAGTCATATTCATCAAGATCTGCATCTTGCGTACCACTAGATTGCAACACACAAGCTTCACCAGCTGTTTGACTTGCTCCACCACTTGTTGTGGTAATTGCGGTATTTGCACATGTAAAGGATGAAGGGTCAGAACTACATGATGCTGATCTTGCCACCATTTTACCTTTTAAAGGGTAACCATCATCTAACTTATTATCAATTGAGAATGCATCTTCTGGAACTAAACTATCAGCAAAGCTAAGTGTTGATGGGCTACCCGCTGTAGAATCTTCTATTCCTATGTGGTAGTAATTTACGCCACTTACACCATAAACAACTATACCTCCACCATGCTTTGCCTTTGGAAAAGTTTCACCTATAACTCCATTTGTGCTATCTCCATCATAGGCTCCATCTGCAAAACCTGCATTATTTAAGTGCTCCCAGAAATAAACAAGTTCATAATTTGCAGTATCTGGCGTAGTATCTGCAGTTCCATCTTCTAAAACACCGTCATCGTCACCATTATTTGAACCTAAGCCCCTTTTATCTGCGTTGCTTATATCTCCTGGCAAAGCATCATATTTTAATTTAAAAGTACTCGTTTGTGTTTCGAAACCATGAATTTGCGAAATTAAACCTCGAAGTTGAGCAGCTTGTATCAAGTCTTTTCCAACCGTGACAGATGCAACTAGCAACCCCAAAATAATTATAACTATTGATAACTCGACTAATGAGAATGCTTGATTTTTTTTATTCATTTTTACCGTTTTTATATTACGCTTAAAATTATTGTAACATAAAAATAGTATTTTGCAAAAAAGATAAATCAAAATATCAAATTATTTTCTTTCTACTGCTTTATCATATACACCAAGCAATTTAATATCCTTAGAATAAAAGCCTAGCTCTTCTAGAGCTAGCTGCACTGACCTTTCATCTACATCACCCTCAAAACTAATAAAAAAGCTAGCCTCCTCAGACAAGCCACCTGGTATATAGCTTTCTAATTTTATAATATTGATATTATTAGTTGCAAAGCCACCTAAACATTTATAAATAGCAGCTGGAATATTTCTAACAGTAAATAAAAGAGTTGTAACCTTCTTTGCCGATTTATTGATTGAAAGCTCCTCTACTTCTTTTGCTAATGCTATGAAAATAGTATTGTTCTTTTCTGCATCTTGCATGTCATATTTAATAATTTTTAAATTATTTAATGTTGCTGCAAGCTCAGTGCACAATGCTGCTTTTGTTGGGTCTTGCTCTTTATTAACATATTTGGCTGCAAGTGCTGTATTAAAAAATGAATGCTTACTTAATGACAGTGACTTTACACTTTGATTTGACTGCATTAATGCTTGTGGGTGAGAATAAACATCTTTAATTTGAGTAATATCACTATCTGCTATTGCGGCTAAATGGTGCCTTATCTCAAGAAAAAACTCTCCAACTATATGCAAACTTGTACCTTTGAGTAAATTATGAATTTCTGAAACTCTACCCGCATTTGAATTTTCAATTGGTACAATGCCTAAAGCTATTTTGCCAGATTCAACAGCATGGAAAACCTCATCAAAGGTATCAAAAGAGTGGTGTTTTGCATGAGGAAATTTGGATACACATAGTAAGTGTGAATTGGCCCCCTCGCTACCTTGATAGGCTACGCTTTTCTTATAATCTTTATATATCACTGTTTATTGCATATTATGATGATACTTCTATATTAAATATTCTACTGATATGAGCAAGTAATAATACAATTAAAATGACTTCACACACAAAAAACAATTGGCATAAATCTAGCTGGAGAAGCCACCCTATCAAACAGCAACCCAAATACGAAGATTTAACAAAGCTAGCAAAAACAGAAGAGTCTCTGTCTAGTTATCCGGCACTTATATATTTTGACGAAGCAATAAAACTAAAAAAACACCTAGCCAATGTTTCTAATGGTGAGGCCTTTTTACTGCAAGCGGGTGATTGTGCCGAGAGCTTTGCTGAGTTTAATGAAAAAAATTTAAAATTATATTTCCAAATTATATTGCAAATGACTGCAGCTTTAATGTATGGCTTGAATAAACCAATAGTAAAAGTTGGCCGTATTGCTGGACAGTTTGCAAAGCCAAGATCAAGTGACTTTGAAGAAATTAATGGCAAAAAGATACCTTCATATAGAGGTGATATGGTCAACTCTATTACAGAAAACATAAATGAAAGAGTGCCAAACCCAGATAATCTTCTCAAAGCCTATCAACAATCTGGCACCACTTTAAATTTCATAAGAGCATTAGCATCTGGTGGCTTTGCTAGTCTTGATAATATTTATAGCTGGTTAAATGATTTTTCTAATGTTGCAAAAAACAATACAAAAATTACAGATATAATAGCTGAGATAGCCAAATCATCATCCTTCTTCAAGGCCTGTGGCTATGATTTGTCTGCCCATAAAGATTATAATAGTGCTGAATTTTTTACTTCACATGAGGCGCTATTGTTAAACTACGAAGAGTGCTTAACTCGGTTCAACCCTATAGATGAAAGATATTACGCTTGTTCTGCTCATATGCTTTGGATCGGAGAAAGAACAAGAAATTTAGATGAAGCACACATAGAGTTTTTTCGTGGTATAGCAAATCCTATAGCATCTAAAGTTGGTCCAACTATGCAAAAAGATGAGCTGCTAAAGTTGATAGACACTCTTAATCCGCAAAATGAACCTGGTAGGTTAACCTTAATATCCAGAATGGGCGCTGATAACATTAATAATAAATTACCTCAATTAGTAGAAGCTACTAAAGCAGAAGGCCTGAATGTAATTTGGTCATGTGACCCAATGCATGGTAATACAGAGACCTCTTCTAATGACTTTAAAACTAGAAAGTTCGACAATATCTTCAGCGAAGTAAACAGCTTTTTTGATATTCATAAAAGCTTAAACAGTTATGCTGGCGGTATCCACCTTGAAATGACTGGTCAAAATGTCACCGAATGCTTGGGTGGAACGGAGGAAATTACTGAATCATGCTTGGCAAAAAACTATAATACTCACTGTGACCCTAGATTAAATGGACATCAAAGTTTGGAACTTGCTTTTTTGATTGCACGCAAATTACAAAATAACAATTAGGTTCTTTTACAATTAGTAAATAAGGCCGTAATTTTATCTTTGATCTTAGCTTTAAAAGCTCCTAACTTTAGCGTGTCTGCTATTCTAGCTTCTATAAATAATTCTAAATCTTTGTAACTGAAATTATCATCTTCTGCCCGCTTTAAATAAAAAACTAAAGAGGCTGAATAAACCGCTCCAAGCAAAGTTCTTTTAGTGTAATAATTAAAATCTGTTGACTGGTCACCTGCAAACACCCAAATTTGATCACAACTTTTAGCTAATGACATAACAGCTAAGTCACTATTTTTAGGCATCATTAAATATTTTGCTGTTTCTTTAGTTACAGCATAATCATGCAGGTCAAACCTTATTAATAACGCTTGTTTAATTTTTTCTCTGACTTTTAAATTTTGTGGTTCCATCTCCTCTAATTTATTTAGCATATGATGATCATTTTGTTCCAAATGATATGTAACCAGATCTTTTGTGGAGCTAAATATATTATTATAGCCTGTCTGCTCCTCTATATTATTTATTAATTCTGCACCCCAGCCATAAATAGGTAGCATGCTAAGCGCTTCTGCTAAAAATGCTTTCTTTAAATCTTCTGTCATTATCTTACTTTATTCTCTTAAAAGAAATTCTTCAAAGGTCTATTTTTTTGGATATTTCAAACCCATATGTGTATACATATATGGTTTATCTAACCAATCTGGCTTAACTTTTACATGTAAATATAAATTTATTCTAGTGGCAAAAATTTCTTCTAGCTCTTTTCTCGCCTGGGTACCAACCTCTTTAATCATCTGGCCCTTGCTTCCTATTATTATTTTCTTTTGCCCCTCTTTATTAATATATATGGTTTGATCAATCGTAACTTTACCGTTCTCCGCTTCCTTCCAGCTATCAGTTTCAACTGACAAATTATAAGGAAGCTCGTCTTTTAGAGCTATAAAAAGCTTCTCTCTTGTAATTTCTTGCGCTAAGAACCTAGATGATACATCTGTTAATTGATCTTCAGGATATAAAAAAGGTGATGCTGGAGCACGCTCTATTATAACTTTTTTTAGATCATCTATACCGTCATTATTGCTAGCTGAAATCAGAAAGATTTCTGAAAACAAGTTAGTTTCTTCATAATATTTCATAATTGGCAATAAATTACCTTTGCTGACTAAATCTATTTTATTTAATGCTAATATAACTTTCTTATTAAGAAAACGTAATTGCTCTAAGATAATTGCCACTGCTTTCTTATTTTGTTTAGCTGCATCAACTAATAAAACAATATCCATATCTTGTGAAATTTGCTCCATAGCATGCGTCACTATTGCTTTTTCTAACTTTCCCTCCGCCTTAAATATGCCGGGCGTATCACAAAAAATTAACTGCGTTTTACCCTCTACCATTATGCCCCTTACTGAGCCTCTGGTTGTTTGCACCTTGGGCGATACTATGGTAACCTTACCCCCAACAAGCAAATTAGTTAGGGTTGACTTGCCAGCATTTGGCGCCCCAATAATTGCTACAAAACCACATTTACTATCCATTTTTTAACCTATCTAACATTTTTGTTGCTAATTCTACTTCTGCCTTCTTCTTAGATGAAGCAGTCACTTTTACTTCCCCAATATCAGGCAAAGTTAGCGCCATAGTAAAAACTGGCGCATGGGCAAGACCTGATTGATTAAGCAATTTATATTCTGGCAGTGGGTATTTCCTTGCCTGTAACAACTCTTGTAACTCTGACTTTGGGTCAAATGGCTCTTCATTTATATATTCTAGCTTATGTTTCCATAATTTTAATAATATTGCTTTAGTATATTGAAAATCTTGACTATCCAAGTAAATTGCCGCAATTAAAGCCTCAACCACATCTGCTAAATTAGAAGCATTTTCTCTGCCAGCTGTATTTTCTTCTCCTTTTGACATTATTATTAAGCTACCCAGCTTATTCTCTAAAGCAATTTTTGCAAGAGTGTCGCCACACACTAAACCAACATGACGCTTGGCTAAATCGCCCTCTTTCTTAGTAGATATTTCGGCAAATAAATATTCTGCCATAACCAGACCTAATATTCGGTCACCTAAAAATTCAAGCTTTTGATAATTAGCCGCACCTATGCAACTTGGATGCGTTAAAGCTTGCTTCAATAATGTAATATCCTTAAATTTATGCCCAAATATCTCTGTTATGCTCATTTTGCTATTCTATTTTTTTAAAGATCCTATTAAATCTAATATTTTTATGCCATAACCAAAATTTTAATAACTTATCCCTGCTAGACATAAAGATAAATTTGGCTTCCCCCACTAAATTCTTCTCTGCTACAAAACCAACTTTCGTTAAAAACCGACTATCTTGTGAATTATCGCGATTATCACCCATAAAAAAATAATGCCCCGCTGGTACATCATAAATAGCTGTATTATCTACCCTGCCATTTGTTATCTTATCAAGTATATTATACGACCTACCACTTGCTAAAGTTTCCTGATATTGCTTGATTATAGCCCCATCATTATCTATAAAAACTCCTGCATCCTTTTGTGCCACTTCCAAATTATTAACATATAAAACCCCATCTATTACCTGAATCTTATCACCAGGCAAGCCAATTAACCTCTTTATGTAGTTAATTCTTGTATTAGTAGGCAACCTAAAAACAACTACATCACCTCTTTCTGGTTTATTAGCAAAAACACGCTCTTTTATTGGCATCAAACCCAATGGAAATGAATATTTACTGTAACCATAACTAAATTTAGAAACTATAATAAAATCACCCTCTAACAAACCGCTTTTCATTGAACCAGATGGTATGTGGAAAGGCTCAAATAAAAGACTTCTTACTAACAGAGCTAATATAATAGCCTCTATTGCCACCCTTAAATTTGACTGTTTTTTCTTTTCTTTGTTTTTGCTCTTTTGCCTAAACATCACTTTCCAATAAAGAACAACCTGTCATTTCAGACGGCTTTTTTAGCGACATTAAATCTAAAATAGTTGGCGCTATATCGCATAAGCTACCCTCTTTTAACGCAACTTGCTTAGTTGACACCAAAATAAAAGGTACGGGGTTTAATGTATGTGCTGTATGTGGCTGCTTAGCCTTTTTATCAAACATATATTCTATATTACCATGATCTGCCGTTACTAGCATATTACCATTTAACGCTATAATTTGCTCTGCCAATTCTCCCAATATATTATCTATTTGCTCAACTGCATCTATCGCAGCTTGCCATACTCCACTATGACCTACCATGTCAGGGTTTGCAAAGTTTACTACAATAAAATCATACTTACCCAATTTAAGCGCTGTTAGTAATTTTTCTTTCACTATTGGGGCAGACATTTCAGGCTTTAAGTCATATGTTTTAACCTGAGGAGATGGTACGAGCTCTCTATCTTCTCCTGGTTTTTCTTGTTCAACACCTCCATTAAAAAAGAAAGTTACATGCGCATATTTTTCTGTCTCTGCTATATGAAGCTGCTTTAGTTTGTGCTCTGCTATAACATCGGCCAAGGTGTTTTTAGGGATTTTACTTGGAAATAAGGTTGGCAAATAGTGATCTATATCTTGCGCATATTCTGCCATACCAAGCCTTGCCGCAAATTGTATTTTTTGACGCTCAAATCCCGAAAAATCTTCTGCTAAAAAAGCTCTAATAATTTGCCTTGCTCTATCTGCTCTAAAATTTGTCATAAAGAAACCATCCTCTTTCTTAATGCCTGCATAAGAATCGTCTATAATTGGAGGAATAAACTCATCTGTAATATTTTTCTCGTAACAAGAATTTATAGCTTCTATAAAGTTAGAAGTTTTCAGCCCTCTCCCTTCACTAATAGCAAAATAATTATCTGCAACTCTAGACCAATTATTATCTCTATCCATGCCAAAATAGCGACCAACTAGTGATGCCAATTTGACATTTGGGAACGGTTTTAATTGCGCAAATAAATTTTCTAACTGAGCTATGGCTGATTTGGGCGCAACATCGCGGCCATCTAGAAAACCATGGATATTGACTGTTATATTTTGCGTGGCAAGCTTTTTAGCCATATAGATAACATGCTCTATATGTCCATGCACCCCACCGTCTGAAATCATACCCAGCAAATGACAAACACCGCCTGAGCGCTTCAGCTTATCTACAAAAGCAATAAACTCTTTTTCTTCTGAAATTAAATCTTTTTTAACTGCATGATTTATCTTTGGCAACAATTGTAGCACAACCCGGCCACAACCAATATTCATATGCCCAACCTCAGAATTGCCCATCTGACCGTCTGGCAAGCCTACATGTCGTCCTGAAGTTTTCAGTAAAGTTTTAGGGTAACTGGCTGTAAGACTATCCCAATTTGGTGTTTTAGCAGCAGCTATAGCGTTGTAGTCTGTTTCAAGGCGGTGTCCCCAACCATCCAAAATACACAGTAGAGTTGTTTTTTTCATAAATTAAAAATTTGGGCTATTAGAACCTTCCGCTATATAGTAAACTATTTTTGCAATTTTAGTAGCATAATCTCCAATGCGCTCAAAATTCTTTAAGATTTTTATCTTGGCAATAAATTCTTGAAGATTTTCTGGCTTACTTTCCTGCGCACCAATGACCAGCTTCATTGTTTCGCTATAATAATCATCAACTTTATTATCATCTTCAAAAGCTTTCCTTAAATCAGAAAAATGGTATTTTTCTATATTAATGAACACTTCATTTATCATGTTAATAATGACCTTATTCATACTTCTAATATCTTTGTTCACCTCTTCCGTAAAGGGCGTAACATTAGTAGCAGCTTTCTTGATTGTCATTTTAGCTCTATCGCCTATTCGCTCTAATAAAGACACTATCTTAATTGCAGACACTATAAAACGCAGGTCTCCGGCCATTGGCTGTCTTGTGGCTAACAAGGTTATTGCTCTAGCTTCTATTGCTTTTTCCAAACCGTTAATCTGTTGGTCTTTCTTTTGAGCTTCGTCATAGCTTACTTTGGCACTAAAAGTAACCACATCTTCTGCCATTTTCACTATCTCAATAACCATTTCTTTCATGGCCTTTAAAGATTCAACTAAATCATCTATTTCATTGCCATATGACTTTACTATATGTTCGTTATTTTTCATTTTATTTGTAATAAACAAGGATTTACAGATTTAATTGTACTGTTTTTACACAACTTATGCAAGCAATTAATAAAATTAGAGCTAATGCCAATATTGTCTGTATTTAACTCGTCAAAATCACATAAAAACTTTTATAATATGTATTCTCTTATTTAGAGCGCCCCTCATAATTTAACAGAAAATTTTTCCATATTTCTTGCTCTATCTCTTTTTTCTCTAATCTGTTTATTTCCTGAATGCCAGTTGGTGAGGTTACATTTATTTCCGTAAGATAATCACCTATAAAATCTAGGCCCGCAAAATATATATTTTTATTTAGCAAAGCTTTACCTATATATTCTGACGCAAATTCTTGTTTTTTCGTCAACCTAGCTTTTATAGCCTTACCCCCTGCGTGAAAATTTGCCGCAACCTTGCCTTGCTCTGGAACTCTCAAGACCTGCCCCATTATTTTTCCTCCAGCAATTATAACCCTTAAATCACCTTTTTTAATCTCTGGCAAATATTGTTGGGCAATTATTGGTGTTTTAAAATCTGTAATTAGTTGCTGAACATTTTGTTCCAAATCTACATATGGGGCAGATAATTTTAGCACGCCCTCACCCCCACATGCATATAATGGCTTTAGAATTATTTGTTCATATTTTTCGGCAAACGACCTTATTTTATTTATATCCTGAGCTATTAATGTATCTGGAGTAAAGCGAGCAAAATCGCTAGCCAAGATTTTTTCTGGTGCATTTCTAATCTCAGTAGGGTCATTTATAAAAAACACCTCATCTTTTACTTTTTCCAAAATATAGCTATTTGTGATGTAACTCATATCAAAAGGAGGGTCTTGCCTAATAAAGACCATATCAAATAAGCTCAACTCCAGCTGCTGCTTATTAGCTAGCGTATAAAATTGCTCTTGCTCTGGATATATTTTTAGCTCTTCAACTGTGACTAACACTTTTTGATTATGCAGATATAGATCATTTGTGGTATAATGATACAACTCGAAACCTAATCTATCTGCCTCTTTGATCAGCATGTATGTGCTGTCACTATCTTTATTTATAGAGCTTATATGGTCCATTTGGAAAGCGACTTTCATATTACACCGCAAAAGATGAACCACAACCACATGTTGTTGATGCATTTGGGTTGTTAATTTTAAAATAGCTCCCACCAAGCTCATCAACATAATCTATTTCTGAGCCCTTCAAAAGCTCATGCGAGGTCTCATCTATAACCCCTAAGGTCTTTTCTTCTGCGGCTATTTGCATGTCGCCCTCTTTTTTATCTTGGTTGAAATCAAAATGATATTGGAAGCCTGAGCACCCTCCTCCAGATACAGAGACCCTTAAAGTCATGCTATTATTATTAGCTGCCGCTATAAGTTTTTCTAGCTGTGTTTTTGCTGCTTTAGAGAAGGTCATTTGAGCGTTATTTGTCATTTTCTTTGCAATTTGTTGGTTTTCAGGTTAAATTTAAAGTAAAAGAAGAGTCAAGTCAACTTATGTTAGCAAGCTATGCGTCTAAACCACAAAATCTAGAAAATAGATTACACCCAGAAAATCCCTCCAAGAATCGCACATCTTTCCAGCGTGATCGAGATAGAATAATTCACTCTCTTAGTTTCCGCCGCCTCGAATATAAAACTCAAGTTTTTGTTAATTATGAATCAGACCATTTTAGAACTAGACTAACCCACAGTTTAGAAGTGGCTCAAATTGCTAGAACTATAACTCGAAAATTAAATTTAGATCAAGATCTGGCTGAAGCCTGCGCCTTAGCCCATGATATAGGGCACCCACCATTTGGTCATTCTGGTGAAAATGCATTAAATGACTTAATGCAAAAATATGGTGGTTTTGATCATAATGCTCAAGCTTTGAAAATTTTAACTAAGTTAGAAGCACCATATGCAGCTTATGATGGGCTGAACTTAACCAAGGAAACTTTAGCTGGTATTATCAAGCATAATGGCCCTCTTACAGGATTTAATATTCCTAAAATTATTACAGAATATAATAACAGCCATGATTTAGAATTAAAAAAATACCCCAGCTTAGAAGCCCAAATAGCCGCTATATCTGATGATATTGCATATAATAATCATGATATTGATGATGGTATTAGAGCTAAGTTACTGCATGAAAAAGACCTTTCTCACATTAAAATTATTGCAGAATCATTTGCAGAAGTAGATAAAATATACCCTATATTAGCACCTTACAAAAGAGTATATGAGGCAAGAAGAAGAGTTTATTCTAAAATGGTTGATGACGTTATTCTCACCACGGAGGAAAATATCAAAAATGCTAAAATTGAGAGTTTAGCAGACATACAAAATGCCAAGAAGGCTCTTTGTAGCTTTAGCAAAGAAATGGCTTTAGAAGTATTAGAGCTGAAGAAAACTCTACGAGAAAAAGTCTATACTCACCCTGATGTATCTTTGATGAATCGTAAAGCTTACCGCTTAATTTCCGAGTTATTCCAATTTTTTCTTGAAAATCATGACTGTATACCAGAGGAAATAAGCCTAAAATTTCAGCAAAAAAAACATAAAAAAGAGCGTGCGAGAGTTTTGTGTGATTATATTTCTGGCATGACTGATCGTTATGCTCTTGAGCAACACCGTAAATTCTTTGATTTATACTCTTACGATAAAAGTTTCAAATAGCTCTTGTTTGTTGCTTTTAGCTATATTTCTATTACTTTAGCTTTCTATGAAAATTATAAGAAATTTTAGCCATATTCCAAACATTGCAAAAGAAAGCGTGATTGCTTTAGGCAATTTTGATGGAGTGCATCTGGGGCATCAAGAAATTATTAAAGAAGTAAAAGCTAAAGCTAAATTACTGCAAAAAAAAACTGCCTTAATGACTTTTTTTCCTCACCCCCAAAGTTTTTTTAACAACAAGCAAACCAACATATTCAAATTGCGTGATAAGGTAGCGCTTATCAAAGAGCAAAATATAGATTTCTTATTTTTAATTCATTTTGATCATAACTTTGCAAATTTATCTGCTGAAGAATTTGTCCGTGACTTCTTGGCAAAAAAATTACAAGTTAAACATATTGTAATTGGTTATGATTTTATCTTTGGTAAAAATCGCTCTGGTAATGCCACCTATTTAAAGGAGGCCTCTAAAAAATATATTTTTGGCTTTAGTCAAGTTGCATCACATAAAGTTACTGAGCACAATTTAATTTATTCATCCAGTCAAGTAAGATTGGCTCTTACATGTGGCGATATTAAGAAAGCAAACTTACTCTTAGGCAAAAACTATTTTATTACAAATCGGGTTATAAATGGCGAAAAAAGAGGGCGCTCAATTGGCTTTAGGACCATCAATTTGGCCCTAAATGATTTATTTTTACCCAAATATGGTGTTTATGCCGTTTGGGCTCATATTGCTGGCAAAAAAATGCCCGCAATCGCAAATTTGGGCATTAGACCTAGCTTTAAAGATAATACTCCCTTACTTGAAGTACATATATTTAACTTTTCAGGTGATTTATATAATCACAAGGTTAAAATAGAATTTGTTTTATTTATTAGAGCCGAGCAAAAATTTGCAAATAAGGAGAGCTTAGCTCAGCAAATCAAAACAGATTGTCAAAAAGCACAAGAGATTTTACATGAAGCTTAATTTAAAAATAATCCACCCTAAATTTTTTACTTATGGCATATTATTTGCCCTAACTATTACTATCGCAGACTTATTATCTAAAGAATTGATTTTTGCCTTACTAGATAAAACTCCAGGTCAACACATTAGGGTAACCAGCTTTTTTAATTTAGTTAAAGTATATAATACCGGCGTTAGTTTTGGTATGTTTAACGATTTGCAATATGGTAAAATTATTCTAATAATAGTTGCCTCCATGATAACTATCTTTTTGCTTTATTGGCTTAGCCAGTCTGAAGATAAAAAAATCATCCTTGCCCTTAGCTTAGTAATAGGTGGAGCTCTTGGCAATATTATTGACCGCGCAATTTATGGTTCAGTTGCTGATTTTCTTGATTTTCATATAAATGGCTATCATTGGCCTGCTTTTAATTTGGCAGATAGCTCTATTACCCTTGGAGCTATTATCTTGATTTTTGACGAATTTTTTAACAAAAAAAAACATGATTAGAGTTTTCTTTATTTTGATATTACTAAGTAGCTGCGCTTATAAAAAGCCTTTAAAAAACTCTGACTTGGTTGTGCCTCCCTTTATTCAAGAAGAAAACCCTGAAATATACCAAATATTCAAGGCAAAATAACCATGCCTCGCTATAAAGCTATTATCGAATATTATGGCCCCGCCTATTCTGGTTTTCAAATACAGCCAGACCAGCACACTGTGGCTGGCGCCCTCTTAACTGCTTTAAAAAAGCTTAGCAAAGAAAAGATAGAGTTAAATTTTGCTGGTAGAACAGACGCATCTGTACATGCTGAGGGCCAAGTAATTGATTTTTTCTTAACTAAAGAATATCCCTTATATAAGATTACAGATGGCTTAAACTTTTATCTTAAAGAGGCTAAAGAAATGATAGCTGTGCAAGAAACTCTATTAATCTCAGATAGCTTTAATAGTCGTTATGATGCTAAAGAAAAAACCTATGAATATCACATTTTAAATCGCAGAACTCCTTCTCCACTATATAAGAATAGGGCTTGGCAAGTTAAGTATGAGCTTGAGCTTGAGCAAATGCAATTAGCTGCAAATTATTTAATTGGGACCCATGATTTTACTAGCTTTAGAAGTGTTGACTGCCAAGCTAATTCGGCCGTTAGAACTATAAATGATCTAAGGCTTAGCAAAAGTTCTGACCTTATAAAGATCAGAATTTCAGGGAAATCTTTTCTTTATAATCAAGTAAGGATTATTGCTGGAACTTTGTTTGAAATTGGTAGGGGAAAAAAACAAGTAATTGATATGGAAAATATTTTAAAAGCAAAAGACCGAAAATCTGCAGGACAAACAGCTCCAGCTTATGGTTTATATTTATTAGAGGTTAAATATTAACAGATGCGAATAGTTTTTATGGGTAGCCCCGAATTTGCAATACCAACATTGAGCACTCTTATAGACTCTAAACATGAAGTTGTTGCTTGCTTTACCCAAGCGGCCAAGCCCAAAAATCGGGGTAAAAAAGCTAAAGCAACACCTGTGGAGGAGTTAGCTAGAGAGCATAATATAACCGTTTACACACCAAAAACTCTGCGCGATGACGAAATTGTAAAAACAATACAAGATCTACATGTAGATTTCATTGTGGTTGTCGCTTATGGCCTGATTTTACCTGAAAATATTTTGAGCTTAGCTAAATATAGTGCCTTAAATTTACACCCCTCTGACCTACCTCAATTTAGAGGGGCTGCACCTTTGCAGCGCACCATTATGTCTGGTGCAATTGAAAGTAAGATTTGTATTATAAAAATGTTAGCAGCACTAGATGCGGGGCCCATTTACACAGCTCAAGAACTTAATGTCGCTAAACTTAATTATGGTGAATTCCATGATTTAGCAGCAAATATTGGCGCCAAATTAATGCTTGAAGTTATTAATGACTTTTCTTGTTTAAAACCAGTTTCTCAAACAAGTCACAACATCTCTTATGCACATAAAATTTCTAAAACTGAAGCCTTGATCGACTTTACCCAAAATGGTACTGATATTTTAAATTTAATCAGGGCTCTTAGCCCTGTGCCTGGTGCTTACTTTTTGCATAAAGAACTACGCCTAAAAATATTTAGCGCAGAGTTTGAAATAACTACTCATAATGAACAAATTGGTAAAGTTAATGATGATTTCTCAATATACTGTAAAGATGGCTTAATCAAACCAAAAATTATACAAAAACCAGGAAAGAAACCAGTTCCTATTGCTGAGTTTTTACATGGTAATCAAAAACAAAATCATCAGGCTTAACTTTCATCCTTGCTTTATGCATCTTTTACGATGCTAAATTCTATGTAATTAGCTGGTTCTATTTTTAATATATCAAGCTGATTTACGGAGGCAAGATCTGGGCCAACTTTACACCAATTTAATAACTTCTGCAAGTCCTGATCTGCTCCATTTAATATAGCTTCTACTCTGCCATCGCTTAAATTCCTTACAAAACCTGTAATATTATATTCTTTTGCTTTTTTCATCATGTGATAACGAAAGGCCACACCTTGAACCCTTCCAGCGATAAGTATTTGATAAGCACATCTCATTATATATGTTCTCACCTGCTAATGGTTATAATTATATTAGTGCAAATCTTCTGCTTCCATATTTTGAAATTGATATTTTGACTAAACCCTAATTATTGCATATAATTAAATATACAGCAATGAAATACTAGGTTAAAAATATGTCTAGCTGCGCTTATAAAAAAAATGACTTTTTCTTCTTCTCTTTAGTTTTTGTTACCTTATTTAGCTATATATTAAGTTTTTTTATTGAGCTTACCTTTTTACTTTCTGTTAAAGAATTTCTACATATTGTGTGGCCCGCCCTCATTCTAGGCATGCTCTTTGTGAGCATTTTGCATTATATACCCAATCACTATATATATCGCCTGTTTGGTCATGGTGGTGTCTTTGGCATTTTTAGAGCTAGCTTTGCTGGTATTTTACTTGATTTATGCTCACATGGCATTTTAATGGTTGCAAATAAATTATATAAGAAAGGTCTATCTAATGGTCAGATTATTGCGTTTTTAATTGCATCTCCATGGAACAGCTTATCATTAAGCTTTATTTTAATTAGCTTAATTGGCCTTAAATGGACTATATTATTTATTATTTTTTCCTTCATTATTGCCTTTGTTACGGGATGTATCTTTGATATTTTAACTAATTTTGGTTATCTTAATCAAAACCCATACAGCATTAATAATATAGTTGATGAAGATAAAAAAATAGAACAATTTAATTTTTTTAAAGCAATTAAGGTAGCGCTAATTGAAGCCAGAATACTTGTGAAATGGCTCTTTTTAGGCATTTTATTAATTAGCCTGATGCGCGAATTCATAGACCCTAGTACTTTTTCAGCTGCCTTTGCCCCTACCCTAAAAGGTCTTTTTTTTACTGTTTTTATTGCCTCAATAATTGAAGTTTGTTCTGAAGGGTCCACCCCGATTGCTAGTGACATTTTTAATTATTCCAATGCTAAAGGTAATAGCTTTGCTTTTTTAATGGCTGGTGCCGCAACCGATTACACTGAGATTATGCTGTTAAAAGAAACAACCAAATCATGGCGCTTTGCCCTTTTTATTCCGCTTATTTCTCTGCCTCAAATTATCTTAATTTCATATTTTTTTAATCTTGCATAGAAGGCAAAATTGCAACTTTTGACCAATAATCTAAAATTAATGCTATTTTTTCATTAAATTCTGTAATTTTAAAAGATTTACTTACATAACCACTTGCATTTAATTTATAGCTATCTTCCATATCATCTGGGTTAATACTGTTAGTTAAAATCACCACTGGTATATGCTGCATTGTTCGATCTCTTTTTATCTCCTTCAAAACCTCTAAGCCATTTCTTTTTGGTATATTAATATCTAATAAAATAATATCTGTGCCAAGAAAGGGCATTTCCTCTTGTTTTTTTAAGTATTTTAATGCTTGGCTACCATCATGCACCACAAAAACCCTAGCATCTACTTTGCTTTCCGTTATAGCATCTCTAGTTAGCATTTCATCTACCGGATTATCTTCAACAACAAGAATATTTATGGGTCTTACTCGTTCAATTTGTAAATATTGTTTATGTTTTTTTTCACTAAGTAATAAATTTGCACCATCAAAAAAATAGTCTGGTGTTACTTTTAGCGCTTTTGCTAATAAAAATAACCTACCTGCTGGAATCTTGTTTTCTCCTCTTTCATATTTCTGGATTTGTTGATACGATATATCAAGTAGAGCAGAGAGTTCTTTCTGTGACAAAGATAGTGACTCTCTCCGTTTTTTTAGCTTTTTACCCACTAATATATCAAGTTTACTGTGCTGTGCCTCTGATTTTTTTATAATATTTTTCATAAAAAAACCTTAACCCCAACATTGCTTGCTTGTCAAGCATCTCTCTATTTTTTTAAATTCTCTTTGTTTGTTGCATCTCTATTATTTCTATCATTAAGGCAGCTAAATCTATTCCCGTTATGGACTCTACACCCTCTAAGCCAGGCGATGAATTTACCTCTAAAACTTTTGGTCCATTCTTTGAGCGAACTATGTCAACGCCAGCAACTTTTAGGTCCATTGCTTTAGCTGCATTAATAGCTGTCTTCTTTTCTGCGCTACTTAACTTTACCAAACCAGCGCTCCCACCTAAATGTAAATTCGCCCTAAATTCTCCAGGTGCGGCAACACGCTCTATTGCGGCTACAACTTTATTACCAATTACAAAACACCTAACATCTCGGCCTTCCGCTTCTTTAACAAATTCTTGTACCAAAATATTAGCTTTTAGTGACTTAAAGGCACTAATAACACTTTCTGCTGCTTTATTAGTCTCAGCTAATACAACGCCCTTGCCTTGCGTTCCTTCTAATAATTTAATTA
This sequence comes from Alphaproteobacteria bacterium, assembly GCA_018667735.1. Taxonomy (NCBI): domain Bacteria; kingdom Pseudomonadati; phylum Pseudomonadota; class Alphaproteobacteria; species Alphaproteobacteria bacterium. The sequence continues at coordinate 46,568 of JABIRX010000042.1, forward strand.
CCAAAGGAGCACCACCTACCATCTTTATTAGCTCTTTTGTATCTATAGGAGAGTTTGCAAAGCTTGTAGTAGGCAAGTTAATCTTGTTATTGGATAAGATTTGTAAAGAGCGTAATTTGTCTCTTGACCGCGAAATTGCTACTGAACTATTTAAGCTAAACACACTTAATGATTCAAATTGCCTAATAACAGAGGTTCCATAAAAAGTCATAGATGGTTTTATCCTTGGGATTATAGCGTCTATATTATCTAGCCTCTTACCCCCTCTATAATATACCGTTTGGTTGTTTGAGCTTATATCCATATAGCAATGCTTTACATTAACAAAGCTTATATCATGGCCTCTTTGCTTACCCGCCTCCATTATTCTTTTATTAGAGTAAAGGTCCGCATTACTAGCTAGCAATACTATCTTAAGGCCTTTTTTTTCTATTGTGCTTTTTTTATAAAAACTCATTATTTCTTTGTCACTCTTTTCTCCTTGGTAAAATGACTTATTTGGGTTGATCAGTATTTTATCATGCATGGCTTCTCTACCAAGCAACATCCTGTAATCCATAGAATCTCTATTGGTTAGAGTTACTTCTATTTCAAAAGTATCTTTACCTAGTAACAGATTTGTTTTTATTACAAAGCGATTTTCTGCTTCACCACTAGAGCTTTTTACTAATCTACGTCCTATTAATTCTGCCTTGCAGCGCTTTACTATATTTCTGTTACCGCGCACTGGTTGCACATCAAAAACAACATATTTTTTACTATCTTCTTCATATGGTGTAATATTTAAAGCATGCAAAGATGAAGTTTTTGCACCACTATCTATTCTTGCCTTGATAACAGGTAACCCCAACAAAGGTAAGCCCAACCACTCTTCTTTTCCAATTATTATTTGTTCCATTTTTGAATTTTAATATGTGAGATTGCCTTTTTATATTCTTAAATTTAAAAATCTATATATTTTAGAAATCTTGAGTAAGTTTTATTAAAAATCCATATTCTTTAGTTTCTTTTTTGCCTTTTTCTTTATATAAAATATTAAAATTTAAATTACCTTTTCTTAGCTCCTTAGCATAATATAGTTCTAAATTTTTTGCAGTTTTTGCCCCATTTAAAGCAACTACTTTATTTTTCCTAATAATATTTCCAGCACTATCTATAGAGCTTGCATAATTAAGATTTATTGCTCCTTTAGTCACTTTTAAAGGCTCTTTATAAAACAACCCTATTTTAGTAGTTTTGTTTAGCTTTTTTGCTATACCCAACTTAAATTCTCTGCTATAAATGTCACTTACCTCAGAGATTAATGAGTTTTTTGCCACTTTTACAGAAGATTTAGCAAAAAACCCTTGTGCCTGTAGCTCTATTTTACCTATAAATTTTTTAATGCTCATTTCTACATGCTGCATATTATCATTTTGCATTGCAAAGGCGCCACTTGTCTTGTTGTTCAATAATTTATTTTCCTGCTCTTTTATTATACCGTAGCTCAATCTAATATTTAAACCATCATGTTGGTAGGATGCTCCAAGACCTAAATTGTGATTTCTAGTTTTTCTGTTAAAATCATAGATATTAATATAATTATTTAAGGAAAACTTATCATTTAATTTTCTAGAAAAGCTAAAAGATGGATTTATAGCGCTATTTTTGCTTGCAAATGACAAAGCTGTATTTTTGTCAAAATCTATTAAACTAAAATCTTTGCTCTCTTGGTTAAAGTTATTTTCCTTATTAAAAGCCAGCGATATTTTCTGTTTAGTAAAATTCTTATTTAAACTAAAAGACAAATCTTTAAAATCCGAGACTTGCTGCTCCTTATAATTTAAGCTTAACCCCCTAAATGAAACAGATTTTGTTTTTGCTATATTTTCAATAGCTAAACCTTCCGCTATCTTGTGGCTCTCACTGTAAGAAATATTACTACTTAAATCTAAGGCATAATCTCTACCATATTTATCTATTGCTATAGCGTCAGATAAATTGCTTGATAAGCTCTCTAGCTCAGAAAATGTTGAATTAAGTATTAATCTTGTGCTTGCTAAATCATAGCCTGTTGCCTTCTTATCTATGTGCTCTGCAGAACTTATGGTTAATCCTCCCCTTGCTAATAAGGCATTTTCTAAATTTAATATGCCTCTGCCATATATTTCATTGGCATAATCTTCCTTTTGCTCTGCTAATAAATTGCCTTCCTCATCAACTTTAATGGCTGAATTTAGTAATATTTCTGAGATTTGGGTTGCGCTTAGGTGGCTCCAGGCTCCTTTTAATATTGCTGCTGCACCACTAACATGAGGAGCGGCCATAGAGGTGCCAGACATATTTCTATATTTATTATTCTCAACAGAGGAATAAATAGCGGAGCCTGGCGCGGCCAAACAATTATTTTTAGCTATTCCACATTTATTGGAAAAACCTGAAATTTTCATATCTTTGTCAAGCGAAGAGACTGCTATTAATCTTCCATAAAAATTACTCTTTGCCGCAAATTGCGCCGGGTATACTGGGTTATCTTCTGCATTATTGCCTGCCGCCGCTACTAACAAAACCTCACTATTGGTAATCGTATCTGTTAAGATCTCTAAAGCTAGCCCAGCCTGATTATCATTTGCTAAAGACCAGCTTAAATTTGCTATATCTGCATCTGAACTAACCAATTTATTAAAACCTAAATTGCTATTTTGGCTTGTTGCTATAGATAATATTTTCGCATCATATGCAAGTCCATGTATTTCGTTATCATCTTTGCTAGATGCTATAATGCCAGCTATATGTGTTGCATGATCAGATTGCTCAATAAAGCCAGAATCTATACTAGTATTTTGTTCTAACTCTGTATGGCTTATATCTACATGAGACTGATCTAATACTGCTACCACTACACCTGCTCCAGCTATATTTTTATTATTTAAGGCTAAAATAGCGTATGCCTCTTTAGCATTTACGGCGTCTAAACCCCAATTTGACTTATACTCAACTGAATTGAAGGTTTCTTTTTTTTCTGTTATTTCTCTTGAAAGAATAAGCAGATCTGCAGAGCTGGTAACTATTTGAGCATCTTGATTGTCTGTAGAGCCACCACCTCCTCCACACGAAGATAATAACGCTATCAATAGCGCTACAGAGCTCATTTTTGCATATACTACCCCCTTAGAGGCTATATTAATAGCGCCCATACCCAGTCCTTTTAAGTTTGAACTATTATAGCATAATTTTAGCCTCTAAAAAAGCCTTTTTTTTATTTTTTTTAGCTATATGTTTTAAACACCTACTTAATCTATAAATTTTACTATGCATTTTCTTATTATTACCGCTAATTTTTATCAAAACTTAGCTGATGAGCTTACTAAAGGGGCTGTCGAAGTTTTAGAAAATCAACAGCACAACTATCATAAAATTACTGTTCCTGGCTCTTTAGAAATTCCTTCTATAGTAAGTTATGCTGTAGATCTTGACTTATATGATGGTTTTATTGCATTGGGCTGTATTATTAGGGGCGAAACTATACATCACGAAATAGTTGCTAAAGAATCCACCAGAAGTTTAAATGAGCTTGCAGTTAACATGAATTTAGCTATAGGAAATGGTATAATTTCTGCTGAAAATAGAGACCAGGCTATAGATAGAGCCTATAGAACAAAAAGAAACAAAGGTGCTGCGGCCGCTATAACCGCTATTAAAATGGCGAAAATACGGGATAAGTTTCAAGGAATGTTAAATAATTAAGCTATTTTTCTTTATTTTAACTAAATTTAGTTTATTTCTTAATGCAAATATTAAAATAATAAATGGAAAAATTTTACGGTGTAAATAGAGGGATCTCTTATATGAGAAGGTCTCGAATAGCTGCTTTTCAAATTCTTTTTCAAATAGAGTTTTATAAACATACCAAACCCTTAGAGAAGATACAGACTGAGCTTTATGCTTTATATGAGCATGATTATAAAGATGTGGAAGATAAAAAACATGACACTCCTTTAAATTTTGAGCTAATTGAAAATATTCTACCTACAGCTATAGAAAAAAAAGCTGATATAGAAGAAGCTTTAGAACCATTACTAAGTGATAGCTGGAAATTAGAAGAATTATCGCTCAATATAAGCTTAATCTTAAGGCTTGCTATTGCAGAAATCATGCAAACAAAAACAGACTTGCCCGTAATTATAAATGAATATATTGAAATTACTAAATTATACGAAAATAGCAGGGACGCTAAATTTGTTAATTCTGTTGTTGAAGCCATTGGTAAGTCATTAAGAAAGCATGGATGAATTTTCTTTTATTAGAAATTATTTAGCGCCACTTGCTGGCTTCGGCTCTCTCTCTTTAGGCGATGATATAGCCTTACTTGATAATAAACATGATTATGGCTTTTCAACTGACACAATGGTTGAAAATGTTCATTTTTTACCTAATATTAAGCCAAAAAGTCTTGCTCTTAGATTAATTAGCACAGCAACTTCTGACCTTATTGCTAAAGCACTTACTCCTAAGTTTTATAGCTTAAATTTAACTCTAGGCAAAAAATATGATAAGGCTTGGTTAGCAGAGTTTGCATCTGGCTTAAAGGAGGCTCAGCAATATTATAATATGTCTTTATTAGGTGGAGATACCACAGCTAATGCAAATGATATTGTATTAAGTGCTACGGTTTTTGGTGTTATAAAAGAAAAGGTAATTTTAAGGTCTGGGGCTTTTATTGGCGATGATATTTGGGTTACTAGGAATATAGGGGATAGTTTTCTTGGCTTAGAAATAGCCAAAAAAAACTTAATCGTAAAAAGTGATTATTTGCTAAAAAAATATTTAGAACCTTTATGTCTTAATAATTTACAAGATTTATTATTAAAACACGCTACTGCTGCTCTAGATATTTCCGATGGTTTAATTCAAGATTTGAAACATTTATGTAATTCTTCTAATTGTGGCGCAAATATAGAGTATAACGCCATACCATTAAGTAAAATAGCTAAAGAAATACTTAATAATTATCCGAAATATAAGGAAAAAATTATTAATTCTGGTGATGATTATGAAGTTTTATTTACTGCTAATCATGCTGCCAAAGAGGATATTTTACTATTTAGCAAAAAAAATCAAATAAAAATCACTCACATTGGAAAGATAATAAAAGATAAAGATATTAATTTATTTGATGAAAATAATTCTCTCATAAATATAACAAATACTGGTTTTAAACATTTTGCATTAAGTTAATTATTTAAGGCTTTTTCTGTAAATATCTTTTTTTGCGTTTCTGTTATCTTAGGTTTTATATCAAAGAAATAATTAAAGGCAGGAAGCGCTTGGTAAATTAGCATATTTATTCCTGTAATAATCTTGTGATTATTTTCTTTTGCATCACATAAAAACTTGGTAAGTAACGGCTTATAAACTATGTCATAAAAGATTTTTTTACCTTTTATTTTTTGATGGTCTATTTTTAAGTTATTTAGGTTATTTAGACCGCAGCTCGTTGTATTAATTATTATATCTGCTGCTGTTATTTTTTCCTCTATCTTTTCTAGACCGCCTATAACTATTTGATTGTTGCTTTTTTCTTTCAATATTATCGCTTTTTCTTCTGTTCTATTAATTACTGTTATTTGTTTTGCTTTATCCGTTAACAGACCAAATATTACCGCTTTTGCTGCGCCACCCGCTCCTATTATTAGTATTTTTTTTGCTTCTATCTTTAATTCTGGCTCCTCTTCCAGCAAAGCTCTTTTAAAACCATAATAGTCTGTGCTGTCTCCATATATTTGTCCATTTTTAATATATAGAGTGTTTATAGCCTCTATTTTATTTGCTAGATCTGACATAATAATTTTATTTTTTAAAATTTTATAGGCCTCTTCTTTGTGTGGTACAGTTATATTAACCCCTGCTAATTTTTGTTCTTTAAAATTTAAAAGGAAATTTTCTAGATTTTGTGGTTTTATTTCTATCTTTTGATAATTGGCCTTAATATTTTCATTTTCTATCCAGCTATTATGAATAATTGGTGAAAGACTATGCTTTATAGGATAGCCTATTACTGCTGCTTTTTTTATTTCCATTTTTTATAGTTTTTTTGGTTTTTTAAACTTTTCTTTTTCCTTTTTTTTGCTTTTCTTAATTTTTTGAACTCACTATAGGTAAGTAAAGCTTGGTTATTTTGCAATCTAAATAAATTTTCTATCGTATCTACAACTATTTCTAATCTTTTGGCAAAATCCTTTGTTTTTAACAACTCTTTTTGCATGTTTTCATAAATTTCTGGAGTATTTATTATTGTTTTTTGAAACTCCTTTGTCTTATGAGGCTTTATTTCGTTCTTTTTTGAATTCATAATATTTTTCTATTATTGCTGCTGCTGTTTCTTCTATAGATTTTTTACTAACATCTATAATAGGCCAGTTATTTTTAAAATAATGTTTTCTTGCTTCTTTTACTTCTCTATCTACCGACTCATAATCAATATATTCATTACCAGACTTAATGTCTTGCCCTAATATTTTAACTCTATTTTTTCTTATTTGAATTAAGGCTTCTGAGTTTATGGTTAAGCCTATAATTAAAGTATTTTTTAACCTAAATAATTTTTCTGGCAATTCTATTCCTGAAATAAAGGGTATATTTGCTGCTTTTAAACCTCTGTGTGACAAATAAATGCATGTTGGCGATTTTGAGGTTCTAGAAGGTCCTATTATTACTATTTCGGCCTCTTCTAGACCATCTATTTTCTGCCCGTCATCATGACTTATTGTATAATTTATTGCTTCTATTCTTTTAAAGTAATCTTGATCTAAAATATGCTGTCTTCCTGGCTTATTTATTATGTTTTGTCCTATATATTTAGAAAATTTTTCTATTATTTCATCTAATGCCGGTATTGTTGCTATTTGATTTTTTTTACATTCACTTAACAATATTTCTAATAAATCTTGGCTCAATATGGTGTATAAAACTATACCTCCTTCTATTTTTATTTTTTCTATCACCTCTAGCATTTTTCTTTTTGTTCTAACTAGAGACCACATAAATTCATTTGACTCCACTCCTTTAAACTGAGATATTACAGCTCTTGACATAGCTCCTAATGTTTCTCCTGTTGAATCTGATACTAAATGTATATTTATTCTTTTCTTATTTTCCATTGTTAATAACTTGTTAATTTGTTGTTAGTAATTTGTTAATATCTTTGCTATTTTTTCTATTCTTTATTTATTCTTATTAGTTTTTAACAAAATTTGAAGATTATAAAAATATTGTTAAATTTTAATTTAATTATTTAAATCTTATTAATTTCCGTGTACTACAGAGCGGTAACCTGTTTTATAAGTTGTTGATAATTATGTTGATAACTCTTTAAATGGCAAAATCTTATTAATATAATATGTATAATATAGATAAACTATATAATAATAGTAATAAAAGTTTTATTTGGTTAATGCGCCAAGCAGGTAGATATTTGCCTGAATATAGGGAAAAGAGAAAAGAGGTTGGTAATTTCTTAGATCTTTGCTATAATCCAGAATTTGCTGCTGAAGTAACCTTGCAACCTATCAGTAGATTTAATTTTGATGCTGCTATTATATTTTCAGACATTTTAGTAATTTTAGATGCACTAGATCAAGAAGTAGAATTCGTACCTGGTAAAGGCCCTGTAATAAAAGCAGATTTGTCCAAGTTGTTAAACTTAACCGATGACAATGTAAGGGAAAAAATAACCGAAAAATTAAATCCAGTATATGAAGCCATAAAAATAACTAGAAAAAATCTTAGTAGAGAAAAGTCCCTAATAGGTTTCACAGGAGCTTATTGGACTTTACTTGCTTATTTAATAGAAGGAAGCGGTAGTAAAACTTTTCATAAAGCTAAGATATTTACTTATGATAATCAGGAAGAAGAGCAAAAAATTAGACATATACTGTGCCTTGCTATATCAACTCATCTAAAAAATCAAATAAAGGCAGGATGTGATGTAATCAAAATTTTTGATAGTTGGGCAGGAATATTAACTAATGAGCAAATTAAAAACTTAGTAATAAAACCATATAAAAATATATTAGATTCGATACAAGCAGAACCAGCAAAGAAAATATGCTTTCCTAGAGGAATAAAAGAAAATTATCATGAGTTTTGTAAGTTAAACTTTGATATATATGCTTTAGATTATACAGAAAACATAAACATAGCTGAAAACCTATATAAAAACTATGGAAAAATAACTCAGGGAAATCTGGATCCTGCTATATTACAGCTTAATAACTTAGAAAAATTAGGTGAAGAGATAAGTAGAATATTAACAGCAACAAAAAATATACCGCATATATTTAATTTGGGGCATGGAATAATGCCAGAAACTCCAATTAAAAATGTAGAATTTATGCTAGAAAAGGTAAGAAGCTTTACTTAACGCAACTTACCTATATTCCTAGCATAATTTTCTTCTCCTTGATTAAAAATATAAGAGCCAGATACCAAGATGTCGGCTCCACTATTTATAGCTAATTTAGCAGTATCACTATTTATTCCGCCATCAACTTCTAATTCTATATTTAGATTTTTTTGGTCTATAATTTTCCTTAGAGAAGAAATCTTATTAAGTTGGGAATTAAGGAATTTTTGTCCACCAAAACCAGGATTTACAGTCATTACTAAAATTAAATCTAGTTTATCTAAAACATAAGTTAAAATATCTTCATGAGATGATGGAACTATACTAACTCCTGCTTTTTTACCATATTTTCTTATTAAATCCAGAGATCTATCTAGGTGAGTAGATGCTTCTGCATGAATAGTAATGATATCAGCCCCTGCATCTGCAAAATCTTTTATGTAAAGATCTGGATTATCTATCATTAAATGAACATCAAACGGTAACGAGCTATATTTCCTGATAGATTTTACAACTTCTGGACCAATTGTTATATTAGGCACAAAATGACCATCCATAACATCAATATGGATATAATCAGCTCCCGCATTAGTGATGTTTTTTACTTCTTGCCCTAATTTCGCAAAATCTGCAGATAAAATTGAAGGCGCTATTTTAGTGTTAGTTGACATGTTAAAAAAAATTATGCAAATTAAGTAGCTAATTTAACAAATAAAATTAGTATTGTAAATTTATAGGTACAAAATGATCAATTTAATTAATAGCGCACACGCAAATGAAGCTGCAGTAAACAACCCTATCTCTGGCTTTATCCCCCTAATTTTAATATTCGCAATATTTTACTTTTTTATCATTAGACCTCAACAAAAGAAAATAAAAGACCATCAAGTAATGGTAGATGGTTTAAAAAAAGGAGATGTAGTCTTAACTTCTGGTGGTATTTACGGTATTATAAATAAAGTAAAAGAAGAAATTTTGGATGTAGAAATAGCAAAAAATGTAATTGTTAAAATAGCAAAGTCTACAGTATCCAACAAACCTGATAATAAGATAAAATTTTCTAGTGAAGAAAAAAGCAAAAAAGTAGTTAAAAAGAAGAAGGATGCTTAATATTCCTAAATGGAAGCTAACCTTATCTATTATAGTATGCTTTTATAGTATTTTTGTGGTTTTTAGCGGTTTTTTAGAAGATAAAGCCACTAAATCCATAAATCTAGGATTAGATTTAAGAGGAGGTGCTTATTTATTGCTAGAAATAGACCAAAAAGCATATTTTAAAGAAAAAATAAAAATTTTGAAGGAGGAGGTAAGAAATAAGCTTCGTTCAAGTAAAACAGGATATTCTAACCTTATTTTAGATGATGGAAAAATTTTATTTAACCTTAGAGATACGGAAGCTAAATTATATGATATATTTAAGGATTTAGGGCAAGATATAGCAATAAAGCAAGAGAAGAAAGAAGTTATCATATCCTTTTCAGAAGTATTTATAAAAGAACAAAAAATAAAATTATTAAATCAATCAGTAGAAATAATAAGAAGTAGAGTAGATGAGACAGGAACAAAAGAGCCCTTAATTCAACCACAAGGTTTAACTAGAATAATATTACAAGTACCGGGTATGGCAAACCCCGAGAGATTAAAAAGATTGTTGGGAAAAACCGCAAAAATGAGTTTTCATTTATTGCATCCAGAACAACCAATAGTACAAGATCTATTTTTTCTTCCTAAAAATTATATGATGGTTGAGTCTAGTGAGAAAACAGATTTATATTATTTAGTGGATAATAAAGCAGAAATATTGGGAGATCAGTTAAATGATGCACAAATAACAATATATCAGGGAATTCCTCAAGTAAATTTTAAATTTAATAATGAGGGAACAAGAAAATTTGGAGAGATAACTAGTAAAAATATAGGAAAACAACTAGCAATAATTTTAGATAATAAAGTAATAAGTGCACCAGTGATAAGAGAGCCCATAATGGGCGGATCTGGAGTTATTTCTGGAAGTTATACTACAGAAACAGCAAATGACTTAGCTTTATTATTAAGAGCGGGCTCTCTACCTGCTCCAATAAGTATTATAGAAGAGCGAACAGTAGGTCCTACTTTAGGTTCGGATTCAATAATATCAGGAAAAAATGCAGTAGCTGCTGGATTTATACTGGTATTAATTTTAATGTTAATTTTATATAAGCAATATGGTTTAATGGCTATAATAGCTTTAATTATGAATATAATATTTGTTTTTGCGTTGTTAACATTGTTTGGTGCAACATTAACACTGCCTGGCATAGCTGGTATAGTTTTAACAATAGGTATGTCTGTAGATACAAATGTATTAATATTTGAGCGGATTAGAGAAGAGTCTAGAACAGGAAAATCAATATATGCGGTAATAGATCAAGGATTTAATCAGGCTTTGAAAACTATTCTAGATTCAAATGTAACTACATTAATAGCTGCTCTAATTTTATTTAACTTTGGAACTGGTCCCATAAAGGGTTTTGCAATAACGCTAACTTTTGGAATTTTATCTTCTATGTTTTCTGCTATATTCTTAACTAAAATTTTGATATATAGTTGGATTTCTATAAAAAAACCTAAAAAGATCACTATCTAAATTTTCTAAAATATTAGTAATTCATAAAAACTCATTGGCTAAAATTTAATTTAGTTGGGTGATAATATAATGTTATTAAAGCGGACTATTAATCTGGGAATTATAGCTAGAGCATAAATATATTAAGAAGAATCATAATTTATAAATCTTAAACTAAATTAGTTAGGAGTTTAGTATAATATTAGCTTAGTAGCTTCATCCTCGATGTTAATAGAGGCTTTATATAAACGAAGCTTCTATTAACAAATTATAAAACTACTATCTAAATTGTTTCATATATTGACTAGCTATGGGGTCTGAGCCAAAACCCATGAAATCTTCATTATTAGAATTATATTGTTGATTAACAGGTTGATTATAATAATTACCTTGTATAGCTTGGCTATTATTTTGGTAATTATAATTAGGTTGATTATAACCACTACCTTGCGTTGCTAGATTGTTATTTTGGTAATTATAATTAGGTTGATTATAATTACTGCTTTGCACAGCTTGGTAATTATGGTTAGGCTGGTTATAATTATTACCTTGTGTTGCTAGGTTGTTGCTTTGGTAGTTATATGAATTATTATAATTAGGCTCTTGTCCTGAATAGTTATACTGATTATTCATATTATAATTTTGACTTTGATAATTGGCAGAGCTATTACCAGGGCTTGCTTGATTATATGGATAGCCAGATTTATTTGTACTATTTGTTTTTTTTGCAGAACAATTTTTAGCTATTTTAAGGTTTTTATATTTATCTTTTTGTTGTTTTATTTTATCACCATTACGAATTATTTTAAAAGTCCTGATAATAGCTGGTAAAACTAACATGTTAGAAAAGGAGAACTTATTCATTTGGGAAATTTTTTGTTCTTCTATACTTAAATTATAAAGTTCCTCTTCTATTGTTTGACAATTTATATTCAAATTGTTTCTGCTGTGACGGTAATCCTCTGCGCTATGGCATGAATGAAGAAAAATTGTAACGATTAAAAAAATTTTCTTTAAGTTTCTCATAATTTAACACCCTAATTTTCTAGATTATATCATATTTAATAAGGCGGGTCAAATGAAACAGTAAAATTATTTTATAACAGCCCTTTTTAAATATTCTAAATTTATAAATTTTCTTAAAAGTTAATAGTTTTTGTCTTTATATAAAAAACTTTTATCAGAAGGTCTTTAAGTATCAATAGAATTGTTGGCAATTTTGTATATTTGCCGTTTTTTATAACCAGAAAGCTTGGCAAGGCAGGTTTTTGTATGGGTTTATAAAGAAAAAAGAAAATTCTAAGATCAAGAACAATTATCGGCCAAGTAGCTTTTTATTATTTCTTTAAATTCCTCTCCGATATTGGCACCTCTTAAAGTTTTAATCTTTTTTCCATCTACAAAAATAGGCGCTGCTGGGTTTTCACCGGAGCCAGGCAAGCTAATCCCAATATTTGCATGTTTGCTTTCACCTGGTCCATTAACTATGCAGCCCATGACGGCTATATCTAGATCTTTTGCTTTTGGGTATTTTTTTTGCCAAATAGGCATTTCGGTGTTAATAAAATTTTGGATATCTAAAGCCAATTTTTGAAAATAGTCACTAGAAGTACGGCCACAACCAGGGCAAGATGTAACTAGTGGTTTAAAAGAGCGAATATTCATGGTTTGTAAAATTTCCTGGCATATTTGCACCTCTTTAGTTCTAGATGTGCCTGGTTCGGGAGTTATGGATGCTCTAATAGTATCTCCTATTCCCTGTTGAAGCAGTACGCCAAAAGCGCTACTTGTTGCAACAATTGCTTTTGAACCAATTCCTGCTTCTGTTAAGCCCAAATGTAGGGGATAAGAACATTTTTCAGCTAAATTTTGATATATATCTATTAAATCTTGAACTTTGCTAACTTTACAAGAAACTACAATTTTATCGCTTGCTAGACCTATATTTTCTGCAAATTTAGCACTATCTAACGCTGAAATTACCAGGGCTTGCTTTAGAACTTCATTCGCATTAAGAGGTATAGTTTTTTTGCTATTTTCATCCATTAATTTAGCAGCTAAATTTTGGTCTAAACTACCCCAATTAACCCCTATTCTAACAGGTTTGTTATATTTTATGGCGGTGTTTATCATCATTTCAAATTGAAGATCTTTTTTCTTACCATAACCCACATTACCTGGATTTATACGATATTTTGCCAAGCTTTTAGCACAGTCTGGGTAGAGATTTAGTAGTTCGTGACCATTATAATGAAAATCACCAACTATAGGTACAAAACAGTTTTTAGCTATTAAAGAATCTTTAATTTTGCTAATGTTTTTAGCTGCAGCTTTGGTGTTAACGGTAACTCTAACAATTTCAGAGCCAGCTTCATTTAACTCTAAAATTTGTTTTACAGTGCTTTCAATATCTTCTGTATCTGTGTTTGTCATAGATTGTATGGCTATAGGTTCGTTAGCTCCTATTGCAACATTGCCAATTATGACTTTATTAGTTTTATGGCGTATTAACACTTTTTTTGTAGAAATTTCTACTAGTTACAATAGAATAGCTTGAGCAAAAAACAAGAAAAACCATGAAATTTACCCTAAGCTGGCTTAAAGAACATTTAGATACTAATGCTTCAATAGAAGAGATTAGCAAAACATTAACAGAAATAGGTCTAGAAGTAGAATCTATAGAAAATAAAGCGGAGAAGTTAGAGCCTTTTAAAGCGGTAGAGGTTATAGATGTTAGAAAGCATCCAGATGCAGATAAGTTGAATATTTGCAAAATAAAGACAGAAAAAGAGATTTTTGAATTAGTTTGTGGTGCACCAAATGTGAGGGCGGGAATAAAAGCAGTTTTAGCACCTTTAGGTAGTGTTATTCCAGCTAACCAAATGAAAGTAAAAAAAGTTAAAATAAGGGGCATAGAGTCAATAGGAATGCTTTGCTCAGCTAAAGAGCTAGCTATAGGAGATGAGCAAGATGGTATCATAGAGCTAGCAGCGAACACTCAAGTTGGTGAGAAAATATCATCTATTTTAGGTCTGGATGATCCTATAATCGAAATAGCTATAACTCCAAATAGGGGTGACTGTCTTGGTGTTTACGGCGTTGCTAGAGATTTAGCTGCGGCTAAAATAGGCGTGTTAAAAGCAACAGAAGTACCGCAGCTAGAATTTGTTTCGCAAAAAAATTATTCTGCAAATAGTGATAGCTCTTTTTGTAGGCAACTAGATTTTGTTGAGCTGAAAAATGTAGTAAATAAAGAGTCACCAGAATGGTTAAGAAAAAGATTAGAGGCCCTAGGCTTGCAACCTAAAAATGCAGTAATTGATGCTACTAATTACATGTTATATAATTATGGCCAGCCTTTACATGCGTATGATGCAGACAAACTAGAAGGCTCTACTATAGCTGCAAGCTTAACAAAGAAAAAAGAGACTTTTTTAGCGCTTAATGACAAAGAGTATGTTTTACCAGAAGGGTCTTTGACCATCAAGGATGAAGGCAAAATAATAGCTTTAGCTGGTATTATTGGAGCTAAAAACACAGCTACAGAGCTAAGTACTACAAATATATTGCTAGAAGCCGCTAATTTTAATGCAAACAAAATAGCAGAAATTGGTAGGGTTTTGCAAATTGACACAGACTCAAGATATAGGTTTGAGCGTGAAACAGACCAGTCTGCTATTAATACTATACTTAAAAAAACCGCCAAACTAATCTTAGATATTTGTGGAGGGGGGGTTTGTTCTATGGCCTCTCATGTTAGCGAGGATGTTAAGCTAAACAAAGCTAACCTTAGGTTTGCGGAGTTTAACAATGCGGCTTCATATAAGTTAAGCCCAGAGAAAATAAAAGAGGTTTTGATAAGTCTTGGTTTTAATGTTTCACGTGAAACATTAGAAGAGGTTGAGGTTTTAATACCGGCTTGGCGTAATGATGTGAGGCTGGAGGTAGATTTAATAGAGGAGGTTTTAAGGATAGTCGGTTTCTCTCAGATACCAGCAGAGCCGATAAGCCTTATAAATAAAGTGGAAGAAAATAATTTAGATATAGAGTCAGAGTTAAGTCATAAGAAGCTTTTAGCAAGCTTAGGTTTAAATGAAGTCATAAGCTGGTCTTTTTATAGCAAACAAGATGATGGCTTGTTTGGTTTTCAAAGCGATTTAGAGCTGGTAAACCCCATCAGCGAAGATCTGTCTGTAATGAGAAGTTCTTTAGTGCCAAATTTAGTTAGTTTAGCAGTTAAAGAGCAAAATAAAGGAGGGGATAGCATAGCTGTTTTTGAGTATGGCCGAATTTTTCATGGGAAAGATCAAGATAGTCAGCATAATTCACTATCTGTTTTGAGGTTAGGCAGCAGGTTTAGTAAGGAGGTTAATAATGATTCAAGAGATTATGATGTCTTTGATGTAAAGGCGGACATATTACGAGTGCTTGAAGAAATGGGGTTTAATGTAAATAGGTTGGAATATCGAAGCACAGATCTGCCGTCATATTTTCACCAAAACAGAGCCGCAAAGCTATATCTTGGTAAAAATTATTTAGGATGTTTTGGGGAGCTTCATCCGGCTATAGCGCACAAGCTTGGCATAAAGGGCCGGCTTAATATAGCGGAGTTATTTCTTGCTAATTTTCCTAAATTAAAAAAGAAAAATCCAGTTTTTGAAAATTATAATTTGCAAGCTATAAACAGAGATTTCTGTTTTATTGTAGATAAAAAGCTTGAAGCTGCGGCTCTTAAAAAAGAGCTTTTAAAGTCAGATCAACAATTAGTAAAAGAGGTTAGAATTTTTGATCTTTACGAAGGTGAAAGCTTGCCAGATGGTAAAAAGTCAATAGCATTAACAGCTAAATTACAGCCTAAGGATAGAGCTTTGACAGGTGAAGAGTTAGAGCTTTTTAACAAGTTGGTAATAGAGAATTTTGCAAAAAAATTCGAAGCAAAGCTACCTTAAATAAAAAATCGTTAATTTTAGTTCTTTCTAAAATCTAGGAAGGCTTGCAAAATAAAGCAGGCTGAATATTTGTCGTTATTTTGTCCCTTAAATTCTTTATGCTGCATTAGCCTTTCTGCTGCTCTAGAACTAAATCTTTCATCCCAAAAAAATATATCCTGAGTGAAGTTTTGGCTTAAAATGTTAGCAAAGCTTTTTACTTGTTGGGCAATGGCTTGCTGCTCGTTATTTAACTCTTTGGGAAGTCCTATTACAATGGCATTAATGTTGTTATTTAGAACTTCGCTGCTAATAAACTCTAAATCTGTTTTTAACTCTCTTCGCTGGTAGTTGGCATAAGGAGTGGCTATAGTTAAGCTTTGATCAGATAGAGCTAGGCCAAATTTTCTGGTGCCATAATCAATAGCTATTATTTTTTGGTTGTTATATTTACGTTCTTTTGCTAGAGAAATCTTCTTAATTATTGGCATTTTCAAATTTTTCACTATGATAATATCCTAACTTTATAATTCCAATAAGAATATGACAAAAATTAGCAGAGCCCTGATATCTGTTTCAGACAAAAGAAACATTGAGAAAATAGTTGCTTATTTAAACCAGAATAAAATAGAAATAATTTCAACAGGGGGCACCTACAAAAAGATAAAAGAGAGCTCAGAGAATGTTTTAGAAATATCAGAATATACTAATTTTCCAGAGATTATGAATGGCCGTGTAAAAACCTTAAATCCTTTAATTCATGGAGGTGTATTGGCTGACAGAGATAATGAGCAGCATAAAAAAGATATGAATAAACATGAAATTAAACCAATTGATTTGGTTATTGTAAATTTATACCCGTTTGAAGAGGTGGTTTTGGCTGGAGCTGATTATAAAACTGCAATAGAAAACATAGATGTGGGGGGGCCAACCATGATAAGAGCGGCGGCTAAAAATCATCAACATGTTGTGGTTGTAACCGACCCAAGTGATTATGATGAGTTGATAAAAGAGCTGGAATCTAATGATAATCAAACAAGTCTAAGTTTTAGAAAAAAAATGGCGATAAAAGCTTTCGCAAAAACCGCAAAATATGACCATGCTATCCATAACTGGTTTGTAGCTGGTGAAGATGAGTTAAATTTGAGCGCCAAATTAAAGCAAGAGTTAAGATATGGCGAAAACCCACACCAAAAAGCAAAATTATATCAAATATCAGCAACTGGTATATTAGCAGCTGAGCAAATACAGGGCAAAGAGCTTAGCTTTAATAATATTAAAGATGCAGATAGTGCTTATAATTTAATAAAAGAGTTTAACAAGCCGGCTGTAGCGGTAATAAAGCATGCAAACCCATGTGGAGTAGCGTCAGCAGATGCTATAGAGGAGGCCTTTAAAAAAGCATTATCATGTGATCCAACAAGTAGTTTTGGAGGTATTATAGCTTTAAATAGAAGCTTGGATAAAGAGTTGGCACTGTTAATTAAAGCTAGCTTTTATGAGGTTGTTATTACACCTGAAATATCGATGGAAGCTAAAGATATTTTGGCTGCTAAAAAGAATATGAGAATATTAATAACGGGCTCTGAGCAAAAATTAGCATCTAAACAAATATCTTCTATTGAAGGTGGAATTTTAGTACAGGATGCGGATAGCAAAGAGGTGTTAGAAGCTGATTTAGAGGTGGTTTCCAAAAGAAAGCCGAGTAAGTCAGAGTTAGATAATATGCTTTTTGCCTTTAAAGCTGTAAAACATGTGCGGTCTAATGCGGTGCTTTTTGCTAAAAATCAAATGACTGTAGCTATTGGGGCTGGTCAAATGAGTAGAGTAGACTCGGTTAGGGTTGCGAGTTTAAAGCTAGAAGACTTTAGCAAAAACAATAAAAGCTTTGATTTTAATGAGTTGGTTCTTGCGTCGGATGCTTTTTTCCCTTTTTCAGATGGATTAGAGCTTGCGGCAAAAGCTGGTGCTAAAGCTATAATACAGCCAGGAGGGTCGATAAGAGATCAAGAAGTTATAGCAAAGGCAGATGAGTTAGGTCTTGCGCTTGTTTTTACCAAAACTAGACATTTTAAGCATTAATTAAGCCTGAAATTTTTGTATATGTAAAGCTGCTAACTTTGTGTAAGCTGATATTATCATTTATGATTTTTACGGTTAGTTCTGTTTTGCATGATTTAGAGTGGGGCCCACACTATCTTTTGACGAGAGGAAGGGCTGCATTTTGTTTTAGAAATAAGCCGCTTGAAGGCTTTTGCATTTTAATAAAATAACAAACTCTGTTAGTTGTTAGGAGGAGTTTTTAAGCGTTAATTAAGCTCTCAATTTCTGTTTTAATTATTTTGCTAACTTTATTTAAGTTAATACTAGCTTCAATGACTTTTGTAGCTGGGTCATGTTTTGCATGATTTAAGAAGCTTGAGCGAACCTTTTGATGAAAGCTAAGGGTAAATCCCAAATCTTTCATCTGCTTCATTTCGTTTTAAAATAAGTTGCTTAAAAGCTTTTGCCTTTTAATTAAACTAAATAGTAAGCGCTGTTTTAGGTGGTAGGAGTTCTTAAGCGTTAATTAAGCTCTCAATTTCTGTTTTAATTATTTTACTAACTTGATTTAAGTTAATACTAGCGTCAATGACTCTTATAGCTGGGTCATGTTTTGCATGATTTAAGAAGCTTGAGCGGATCTTTTGATGAAAGCTAAGGCCAAATTTTTCAAATCTTTCATCTTCTTCATTTCGCTTTAAAATGCGTTTTTGAGCAATCTTCACATCTAAATCAAGCAAAATGGTAAGGTCTGCCTTAAAATTTTGTAAAAAGATATTGTTGAAATTATCAATTAGCTCAGGAGCTAGGCCTCTAGCTGCCCCCTGATATACATAGCTTGAGAGGTTGAAACGATCTGAAATGACATTTTTTCCTTCATTTAGAGCGGGCAAAATCACTTTATGTATATGCTCAAAACGCGCAGCATAAATTAAAGCTAATTCTGTTTCTGGTAGAATCTTATCTGCAGCTCCTTTTACAATGATATCCCTAATTTGGTTGGCAATTTCGGTGCCACCGGGCTCTCTGGTAAAAATAAAATTTTTATTTTTATAAAGCTTTTTTAAGACGCTTATTTGGGATGATTTTCCGCAGGCCTCTCCCCCTTCTAGAACGATAAACTTGCCCTTGCTAATATGTTTTTTCATAGCTATATTGTGATTGTAAATTATATTATTATGACAATGTTTAAAAAAAAACAAGGATTTATAACTAAGCATGTTATTTCTCCTGCTCAACCTTTAATAAGAATAGCTAAATCCTTCAAAGGTTTAGTACCTTTATTAGGCGAAAAAAAGTTAGAGTTTGATAGTTGGGCAGTTGAAGCTAGAAAGAAATTAAAAAACCCAGCAGCAACAAATTTTGAGCTTGGTAAGGAGTTTTTCTTGCAGGGTAAAATATCAGATGCAATAACTAGGTTAAAATTAGCTACATATTTAGATAAGGGCTACGCGGAAGCTTATTTCTGGCTGGGTAAATCATATATAGCAAAATATAAAATTGTGCCAGCGAAAGAGTGTTTTGATAAAGCGAGATCATTAAAGTTTGAAAGTAATGAACTAGAATATTTTTACGAAATATACAATAAAGAAAACATCAATTTTTCACCATCGCATGATTTGTCACAAAGCTTTTTTGAGCGTTTTGCTAAAGTGTTTAACAAGGACTATATCTCATATATAGAATATCAGGGGATAGAAAAGATGTTACAAGCTTATCAAGATATCGACAATGTAGATAAGCCTAATATCTTAGAGCTAGGTTGTGGTGCTGGCCTTTTGGGTAAGAGGTTAAAAGAATATAATAACTATATTAATCTTACAGGTCTTGATTATGCAAAGGCTATGATAGAAAAAGCGCGTGAAGTTACATTCGAAAAAACTCACGAGGAGGAAATTATAGATTTAAATAAAGATCAGGAAGCAAAGGTTAAGCAAAATAAAATATATGATTATTTAATTAGGGCTGACTTTGTTAAATTTCAAAATAGACAAAATTCTA
This sequence comes from Alphaproteobacteria bacterium, assembly GCA_018667735.1. Taxonomy (NCBI): domain Bacteria; kingdom Pseudomonadati; phylum Pseudomonadota; class Alphaproteobacteria; species Alphaproteobacteria bacterium. The sequence goes on from JABIRX010000042.1 coordinate 66,528, forward strand.
TATATGATGTGGTAATAGCTAGAGGTATGTTTGGTTATATAAAGGATGTTAATAAGGTGGCCAAGACGGCTAGTAAGCTCATAAGTAAAAATGGCTATTTGCTTTTCTTTGTTACAGACCCTTATAAGCAAGAATTTTTAAATGAAATAAAAAAGGAGTATAGTTATCCATTTTTTTGTAATCATCATAATCACACGGAAGAGCAAATCAAGGATGCTTTTTTAGGAAGTTCTTTTGAATTGCAAAAAATAACTGATTTTCCTCTTGAAAAAAAAGCTACAGCTAAATTATTCACATTCAAGCATATTGGTTAAATATGAATGTTTTTGATGTTATCGTCATAGGTGGTGGCCACGCCGGCTGTGAAGCAGCTTCGGCTTCTGCCCGCTTAGGCTGCGCTACATTGCTAATAACCAAAGGAGAAGATAAAATAGGAGAGTTGTCATGCAACCCCTCAATTGGTGGTGTAGCAAAGGGCATTATGGTAAGGGAGATAGATGCTTTAGGTGGTGTGATGGGCCAAGTTACGGATAAATCAGGCACTCATTTTAAGGTGTTAAATGCGAGTAAGGGGCCAGCAGTGCATGGGCCAAGAGCGCAAGCAGATAGATCGCTATATAAAAAGGCTATGCAAGACAGCCTAAATGAGCACGCTAATTTAGAAATTAGATCGGCGTCAGTAGACGATATTTTGGTGAAAGAAAATAAAGCTTCAGGGGTAAAGCTAGAAGGGGGCAGTGAAATTAGGGCAAAAGCTGTTATTTTGACCGCTGGAACATTTTTAAAAGGAGTAATACATATAGGAGGGAGCCAAACACCAGCGGGGCGTAAAGGCGAAAGGCCCTCTATCTCCTTAGCTTTGGCATTAAAAAAACTGGGCTTCAAAATGGGGCGGTTAAAAACGGGCACACCTCCACGTATTGATGGAAAAACTATTGATTTCTCAGCATTGGAAGTGCAAGATGCCGATGATAAGCCGTTACCTTTTAGTTTTATGCACAGCAAAATAGATGTGCCGCAAATAAAATGCGCTATTACATACACCAATCATAAAACACATGAGATTATAGCAAAAAACATCAATAAAAGCGCCATGTTTTCCGGCAATATAAAAGGTCAAGGTCCTAGATATTGCCCTTCTATAGAAGATAAGGTTTCTCGTTTTGCAGATAAGGATAGACATCAAGTATTTTTAGAGCAGGAGGGTTTGGATGATCAAACGATATATCCAAATGGATTATCAACATCGTTGCCAGAGGAGGTGCAGGAAGATTATATACACTCAATAAAAGGTCTAGAAAATTGTAAGATTACACAATATGGTTATGCAATAGAATATGACTATGTTGACCCCAGAGAATTGACGCTTTCTTTAGAGACCAAGAGGTTGCCAGGCCTGTTCTTGGCTGGTCAAATTAATGGGACCACAGGATATGAAGAAGCGGCAGCGCAGGGCATAATGGCAGGCTTTAATGCTGCATTAAAAGCCCAAGGTAAAGAGGCTTTTATTTTGGCCAGAAGCGAGGCTTATATTGGTGTGTTAATTGATGATTTAATAAGACTAGGTACAAATGAGCCATATAGAATGTTCACCTCTAGGGCAGAGTATCGCTTGAGATTAAGGGCAGATAATGCAGATCAACGCCTAACCCCAAAGGCGATACAGTTAAATTGTGTTTCACGTGAAACAATTGATAGATTTTCATTAAAAATGGATAGAATAAACAAGTTAGAAACCTTGTTGCTTGAGTATAATTTAACGCCAAATGAGGCAGCTAAATATGGTTTAAATATTAATAAAGATGGGCGTAGAAGATCTGCTTTCTCTTTATTAAAATATAAAGACATAAATTTCGCACAATTGGCGGAAATATGGCCGGAGTTAAAAGATTTTTCTGAGGAAGTAATAGAGCAGCTGGAAATAAAAGCAAAATATCATGACTATATTACGCTCCAAGATAAAGACATAGAGTCGCTCAACAGAGATGAAAACATCAAAATAACAGCAGGTTTTGATTACGACCAGCTACATAGCTTATCGCATGAAGTGAAAGAGAAGCTAAACATGGTAAGGCCAGAAAATCTAGGTCAAGCGGCGAGAATTTCTGGTGTTACACCAGCTGCAATATTAGCGATCTTGGCGGCCTTAAAAAAGCAGAGAAGAAAAAGTAGCTAGCTACAATATAGGCGTGGCAAATTAAGCGTTTTATTATTGGTGAATATAACTATATTTCTATCTTGATGTTTCTTATAAAATTTAGATATAAATATTGCCAATTATTGCTAAAAAAGAACCAAGCACGCGGCTTAGCATAGATTGTAAGGTGAAGATAAAGGGTTTTAGGTCTGATTTTGTTATTATACTTTGCCCCTACCCTCACTTTGATATAGTTCCTAAACTTAGATGGGGTGCACTAAAGTATCTCTTTAGCTGATGATATTTCTAATAAAATTTAGATATAAATATTGCCAATTATTGCTAAAAAAAGAACCAAGCACGTGGCTTAGCATAGATTGTAAGGTAAAGATAAAGGGTTTTAGGTCTGATTTTGTTATTATACTTTGCCCCTACCCTCACTTTGATATAGTTGATAAATTAAGATAGGCTACAATAAAACATCTCTTTAGCTGGGTTCTTAAGCATTGTTTTTCAAT
>JABIRX010000043.1 GCA_018667735.1 Alphaproteobacteria bacterium
AATTTTAAAAATATAAAATTAATCAATCAATCGACTTTATCAGCCACTAACTATGTTTACATAGATGATGAAGTTGGCATTCACCAAGTCGAAAATACAGGAAAAACTAATTTAATTACTCTGCATATTTACGCAAAACCCATAGGCACTTGCCTTCGCTACGAGTTTGACCATGATCTAACTTCAAAAGCAGAATTTCACAATGATCATAAGTTCAACTTAGATAAGTGATTTCTTGACAAATAGCTGGAATTAATCTAATTAATAATATTCAAAATTTTTATGGTTAAAAATGGGCGTCTCTAAAAATAATCCCAATGCAAGAAAAGCTGCAATACAAAAGAAATATAACAACAAAGTTGTAATTCCTGTTAAATTAATAAGTTGTGAATTTGGCACTGTTATAGCTGCTCAATATGAAAATGGCGACATTATCTTTGATAATAATGGAAAACCAGTACCATATAAAAGCATAAGCGTTCCTGCTTAAATATAAGTTTAGCTCTTGGCTTAACTAAAAACTTGCTTACGGCTACATCTAAAATTAGTAATATGGATAATACAGATAAAAAAATACTAAAAATATTACAAAATAACGCGCGCACAACAAACGCAGATATAGCCAAAGAACTTAAAATGGCACCATCAGCAAGCTTAGAACGCTTAAGAAAGTTGGAAAATCCAAAAGAAGGTTCTATCATTGAGGGTTATCAGGCAATAATAAATCCAAAATCAATAAATCTAGAACTACTAGCTTTTATCACGGTTAAAACTGGAAGTGCAAATTGGACTGATGATATAGGAAATAAGTTAGCCAAAATTGCCAATATTGAAGAAATACATGAGATTTTAGGTGAGGACTCTTATTTAGTAAAAATTCGCACCAAAGACATTAATGAATTATCTAGCATTCTTAAAAGAGAGATCGCTAATATTGATGGAATAATACAAACCAGCACCGTTATGGTGACTAATTCTGTAAAGAAAAACTCTGGCTTAAAAATAGATTGCGACTAAAGCTTTCGTAAAAACTTTAAATTAGCTTACAACCACTATTGCCTCAATATCACGGTCTAGCAATCATGCAAATATTACCTGATTTGACAGCTATTGATTCATCATGCCCATTAGGTCGTTTGGGTTCATGCCTCTCATTTTTTTCATCATTTTTTGCATTTCCTTAAACTTCTTTAACAACCTATTTACCAATTGAACAGAAGTACCAGAACCTGATGCTATTCTTCTTTTCCTTGAAGTATTTAGCTTGTCAGGATTTTGCCTTTCATGCATTGTCATGGATAAAATAATCGCTTCTTGCCTTACTATTTCTTTATCATCTAAGTTGGCATTAGACATAGCTTCTTTAATTTTACCAGCGCCAGGTATAAGGCTTAATACACTATTAAAACCACCCATTTTTTTCATATTCCTGATTTGTTTTAACAAATCATTCAAATCCAATGTGCCTTGCTTGAATTTATGTTCGACATCTTTAATATCTTCTTCCGCAATAACTTCCTGCGCCTTTTCAACTAAAGACACTATATCTCCCATATCTAATATACGCGAAGCAACTCTGTCCGCTTGGAACAATTCAAAATCTTCTATTCGCTCTCCAACTCCAATAAATTTGATTGGTGCATTTACGGAATATTTCATTGAAAGCGCCGCACCACCTCTTTGATCACCATCCACTCTAGTTAAGGCTATTGCGGTTAAAGCTACTTCGTCATTAAAATTTTGCGCCGTGTTTACTGCGTCTTGACCAGTTAATGAATCTGCAACTAAGATTGTCTCTACAGGATTACATATTTTCTTTAATGTTTTTAACTCTTTTATTAATTCCTTATCTATAGATAAGCGGCCTGCTGTATCTATAATTAGTACATCATAATCATATTTTTTCTGATGTTTTAAAGCTCTTTTTAATATTTTCTCTGGCTTTTCCTTAGCAATAATTTCAAGAGAATCAACTCCTGCTTTTTGCGCCATAATTTCAAGCTGCTCTCTTGCCGCCGGACGATATATATCTGTTGATGCTACTAATATTTTTTGCTTTTTCTTATCAGTTAAATATTTAGCTAATTTAGCAGCAGAGGTCGTTTTTCCTGAACCTTGCAAGCCTACCATCATTATTACAGCTTGTTTTGCCGACAAATCAATCTCATTATTACCAGAAGATAAAATTGCGGTAATCTCATCTTGTACAATTTTAACAAATTGATCAGCTGGATTAACTGATTTTACTACTTCAGCCCCAATTGCTTTGCTAGATATATTCTGGCAAAATTCTTTCACTACTTCAATATTTACATCCGCCTCTAACAGCGACATACGAATATTTTTAATAGTCTCTTCTATATCTTCAGCTCTAATTACACGCTTATTACGAAAATTATCAAAAGATTTAGAAATATTTTTTGTTAAAGAATTAAACATCTATTCTGGCAATTAATTTTGGTTAAAAACATTAGCAAATATTTTATCAATATTTTTAGTATGATAATCAAGGTCAAATAACTCTTCTATTTTACTCTCAGAAATTTTTTCTGTTACTTCACTATCTTGTTGTAATAATTGCTTAAAATCTTTTCTTTCTTGCCATACTTTCATCGCATTTCTTTGTACAATGCTGTATGCATCCTCTCGCGAAATACCAGCTTGAGTTAGCTCTAGTAACACTCTTTGCGAAAATATCAGGCCATTAAGTAAATTTAAGTTTTTTTCCATATTCTCTGGATAAACTACTAGCTCTTTCATCATTTTAGTTAATCTAACCAGAGCAAAATCTAATGTTACGGTAGCATCTGGTCCTATCATTCTTTCTACTGAAGAATGAGAAATATCTCGTTCGTGCCATAAAGCAACATTTTCCATTGCGGGTACTACATAACCCCTAACTATTCTTGCTAAACCCGTTAGATTTTCACTTAATATTGGATTTCTCTTATGTGGCATAGCAGAACTACCCTTTTGACCTTTAGAAAAGAACTCTTCAGCTTCTAGCATCTCTGTTCTTTGCAAATGCCTTACTTCTACAGATAACCTCTCTATAGAAGATGCAACCACACCTAATGTTGCGAAAAAATTTGCGTGTCGATCTCTAGGAATTACTTGTGTAGAAATTGGCTCTGAAGTAAGATCTAACTTTTCTGCCACATATTCCTGTACAAAAGGATCTATGTTGGCAAATGTCCCAACTGCACCACTAATTGCACAAGTAGCCACATCTTTTTTTGCTAATTTCAATCTATCAAGATTTCTTGCAAACTCTGCATAGAAACTTGCTATTTTCAAACCAAAAGTAATTGGTTCTGCATGAATACCATGACTTCTTCCCATGCAAACTGTGTATTTATGTTCTTTAGCTTTTGCTTCTAGAACTTGCAACAACTCTTCCAAATCTTTGATCAAAAGATCTGCAGCCTGATTTAACTGCACTGAAAGACATGTATCTAGAACATCTGAAGAGGTCATTCCTTGGTGCACAAAGCGAGAGTTAGGCCCTATATATTCTGCAAGATTAGTTAAAAAAGCAATCACATCATGTTTGGTAACTTTTTCTATCTCATCAATCTTATCTACATCGAAATTTCCTTTTTCCCAAATCTCTTTTGCGGCCTCTTCTGGTATCACCCCCAATTTTGCTAAAGCATCACAAGCATGCGCTTCTATTTCAAACCAAATTTTATACTTGTTTTCTGGCTCCCATATTTGGGTCATTTCTTTTCTTGAATATCTTGGAATCATTTTTATACCTAAAATTACTAGCTGCAACAGCATATAAAAAACTAGCTAAAAAGCAACTTTACAATAGTAATTCGCGTTATAAATAATTTAGCTCTAGCTTGTTAAACAGGAAATAATTAATTTATTAAAAAGAGACTTGTTTAAAGTACTTATACAACATAAAAGACAGCTCATCATTACGCTACTCTCTAGCACCGAACAAAACTCTATAAAATATTAGCTTAGAGCATATAATTCTTTGCATGTTTCTTTAATAATACTCTTTGCGACTGCCCGCTACCGCTACAGAACATATAACAACTTATTTGCATATATTCTGATGGGTTTATTATGTAACTTATTAGATATTTACAGCACTCTTGTAAACAAATGACTATACCTGCTTTCCTAAAAAGTAATGAACTCTAGTAACTTAAACCTAACTATGAATCGCTCTTTTATCTACAGCTAAAGCAGCCTCTTTAAGAGCCTCATTTAAAGTTGGGTGTGCGTGGCATGTTCTAGCTATATCCTCGGCACTTCCGCCAAATTCCATGGCTATGGCAGCTTCATGTACTAAATTTCCAGCTTCTCGAGAAATAATATGACAACCTAATACCTTATCTGTTTCTTTACAGGCTAAAATTTTTACAAAACCTTCACTAGACATAGTAGCCCTAGCTCTAGAATTTGCCATCATAGTAAATTTTCCCACATTATATGCTACTTTACCAGCTTTAAGCTCAGCTTCGGTTTTGCCAACCCAAGCGACTTCTGGATAAGTATAAACAACAGAGGGCACTAAATTATAATCTATGTGGCCTGATTGCCCAGCCATCATTTCGGCACAAACAACACCTTCCTCTTCTGCTTTGTGAGCTAGCATAGGCCCCTTAATCACATCGCCAATAGCATAGATATTTGCTACTGATGTTTCAAATTTGTGATTAACTTCTATACAACCTTTATCGTCAGTTTTAACTCCTATTTCTGCAATACCCAGACTTTCTGTATTTGGCTTTCTTCCTACTGCCACTAAAACCACATCAGAAGTTAAAGTTTCTTTTTTACCACCATCTCTTGCTTCAATAACTACTTCTACTTTATTTCCTTTAGTTTTGGCACTAACTACTTTTGTTTTTAATTTAAATTTCAATCCTTGCTTAGCTAAGGTCTTTTGAAATGCTTTGGAAAGATCTTTGTCCATAGAAGGGCAAATTGCATCCATATATTCAATCACTTCAACTTCAGCGCCTAATCTTGACCAAACTGAACCTAATTCAAGCCCTATTATACCGCCACCAATTAATATCATTTTTTTAGGAATTTCACTAAGTGACAAAGCGCCTGTAGAAGATACAATTCTTTTTTCGTCTATTTCAATTCCGTTAATTTCAACAACTTTAGAGCCAGTTGCTATTAAAATTTTCTTAGCAGCTATTTTATCCGCCTTGCCCTTATCATAGTGAAGAGCTACTTCACTTGAGCTTAAAACTGTACCCAAAGCATTAATATGCTCTACTTTATTTTTTTTAAATAACATCGCAATTCCGCCGGTTAAACCTTTAACCACCTCTTCTTTTTGCGCCATCATTTTCGCTAAATTTACCTTCGGCTTAGAAATCTCTATACCATAATCAGCAAAATGCTCATTAGCTTCTTGGTAATGATGTGAAAATTCTAACAATGCTTTTGATGGTATACAACCAACATTTAAACAAGTACCTCCCAAAGTCTTGCGTTTTTCTACACAAGCAACCTTCATACCTAATTGTGCCGCTCTAATTGCTGCTACATAACCACCAGGGCCACCACCAATTACTACTAAATCAAATTCTTTGCTCATTTTATTCCTCTAATTTATATTATACACCAAGTAACAATCTTCTTGGGTCTTCAATAGCTTCTTTTACTTTAACTAAGAATGTTACTGCTTCCTTACCATCAATAATTCTGTGATCATATGACAGCGCTAAATACATCATTTGTCTAATTTTTATTTCACCATTTACTACCATTGGACGCTCCTGCATTTTGTGCATGCCCAAAATTCCTGATTGTGGAGGATTAATTATTGGCGTGGATAATAATGAACCATACACACCTCCATTTGATATAGTGAAAGTACCACCAGTTAGGTCAGCAACTGTTAATTTGCCGTCTCTTGCTTTAATTGCTAAATCTAATATTCCCTGCTCTATACCTGCAATTGATAATTTATCTGCGTTTCTAAGCACTGGTACAACTAGACCTTGCGGAGTACCTACAGCCACTCCTATATCATAGAAATTTTTATAGATTACATCTGTTCCATCAATTTCAGCATTCACCGCAGGAACGGATTTTAAGGCTTCAATACAAGCTTTTACAAATAAGGACATAAAGCCTAATTTTACTCCATGCCTATCTAGAAAATTATCTTTATATTCTTTACGCAAAGCTATAATTTCGGTCATATCAACTTCATTAAAAGTAGATAAAATAGCTGCCGTATTTTGTGACTCTTTAAGACGCTCTGCTATTTTTTGCCTTAACTTAGACATCCTGACTCTTTCAACGGGCTTTTCTGTAACAGTCTTCACTTCCGTAGAAGTAGCATTATTTGCTACATTGAGCACATCTCCTTTAGTGATACGACCACCCTTACCAGAGCCTGATATATTGCTAGTATCTATATTATTATCCGCTGCTATTTTTCTTGGCGCTGGTGATAGATGCTGATTAACGCTGGCTGCATCTGCTATAGATGCTTGCCCATTATCACCATCATTATTTTTAGATGTTGCATCTGCTTCTGCACCCTCTTCGATCAAACCAATTAAACTGCCAACCTCAACAGTTTCACCCTCTCCCACTTTAATTTCTGCTAATTTGCCACTTGCTGGCGCATTAACTTCTAAAGTAACTTTATCTGTTTCTAACTCTACTAACAACTCGTCTGTAACTACAGCTTCTCCAGCCGATTTATGCCATGTTGCAATTGTTGCTTCACTAACTGACTCTCCTAATTGAGGTACGATTATTTCTTTATGTGCCATTATATCATGAATTTTAATTATTTTGCTAAGCGATTATAACCATTACTAAATACATGTAAAGAAAAAGACGCTCTTGCTAGCGTCCTATGTTTTTTTCTTCGAAGGATATATTTAACTGCTTAACTAAAAATCTTTCTAATTTTATCGCTAAGCTTAATTCTGTTAAATTATCCAATTTAACATCTTTAATAATCTTACGTAATAACTCACTCTTATCTTTTGGGTTAAATTCGCGCTCTGTTACTGAGCATGCTAAACGCCATAATAACTCTTTTCTATTTTGGGACATAGCTCCTAATTGAATAATATCTATATTTTGATAGAATCTTTCTTCCAAACTAATTTCAAGAGCAGGAGGAGAGCCAATAGGTGTATGTGGAGATTTTGAATCTTCTCTATTTGGATAATCTTTCATATCAGCAATATATTAAGTATTACCATCCTAACTTAAAACTTTTAATGTTAAATAGAATATGATTTATCGCCATTTAAATTATGCTTATATATTCTTCCTTATTTAATAACATCTCCAAAAGCTCTCTTTTATCCTCAAATCTGCCCTTCTATCCTCTACCTATATTTAATCTGAGCTCATTTCTTCTCAATCGGGTTCAGGTCTGGTGAATATGTCGGTAAATACATTATCTTGATATTGAATTGATTAGAAGTATTTTTAATTGCCTCAATAGAGTTGCCAGCTAACTCTGCTTTTGAGTCATGATGATTGATCCTGTTGGAATATTTGGGCAGAGGTAGTTTTTAAATATTCTTTATTAACTGTGCAATCATATATTTTTGATAATAGTAAATTATGATTATTATCTCTAGCCACAAGGACATTCAATCTTTTGCTTTTTTCTCTGGATCTTGAAACCATTAATCTCTCTCCTATTTTAGAGCAGCCATACTCATTGCTAACATTTAAATCAAAACCAGATTCATCAGAATGATTGAGACTTCTCCTTAGTAATTTACCAACTTCTTCTTAAAAAATCATGCTCATATTTTTGTCTCTTTCTCGATAAAGCCTTGAGTTTTTTAAACTTAAACCAAGTCTTTTAATATAGTTGAGTATCTTTACGGCTGTAACATCTAAAGCTAATTTTCTAGCTATTTCTTTAACTGTAATAAAGGTTACCACTTCATAAGATCCTTTATTTTGTCTGATCTTTATTCTTATTACAACCCCTTAAAGTCACAATGACCTTGTTCATTAAAATCTTTAAGCCCCTTAGATACCATGGCTTGTGTGATAGAAAAAATAGCAGCTACTTATTTTTGCGTTTTTTTATCCTTGGTCAAAAGATTAATGGTTCTTGATCTCAGATCTTTAGAATATGGAATAAAAATAGTTTTTACCGATACTCTATAATGCTGATAAAATATATAAGCTTAATTTACTTGGCTAGACCTCTGTGTGTAATGCTTGCTGTTATGACATTTTCAGCACGCTCAACCAGCTTTCCTGATTTTTCATCCAACCAATCTTCTTGTTTGAAAGTTTCTAATGCCTCTTCTAGAACCTTTTTAGTTTTACTTATATCTCTGCTAATATAAATAGGCCGTCTACAATTTTCTTTTTTTCCCTTATTAGAGCGCGCTTGTACTCGCTCTTCTATCAAGGCGTGCATTACTAATGTTAGGTCTGTTATCTGCTCAGCTAAATCATATGACTTTGATTCATCTGGTAGTAATGGTGGTGTTACCCTTGCTTCGCCTACTCCTAGCGTGTCAGCTGATGAAGCTCTCCCTTGCCCTGCAGACAATTCTGCCGATTCTCTTCTTATGGATGGCTTTGCTCGGCGTGGTGGTAATGGTGGTGCTACCCTTGCTTCGCCTACTCTTAGAGTGTCAGCTGATGAAGCTCTATCTTGCCCTGCAGACATCTCCTCTGCTACCTTCACAATTTCTTTTAATTCTTGCAAAACACTATAATCTGAATCTCTTAGTACCTTGCCATTCACCAAAATTGTACCAGATTCATTTTTAATATTCATTTCATCTACTATATTTCTCCCCTCATCTCTTTTCCCGTTTATGTATTCTATTAATTTTGCATTTAACATCTCAGCTTCTTCTTGGGCAGAAACAATTAGAGATTCTTGCATGCCTCGTAAAACATCTCTGCCATCCACATATTCAGCTAAATCAGATGTAGCAGTAAAATCAACTGCATCATACAGTGCATTTTTGGCAATATTTTCTACCAAAGCACATATAATTGGACCACAATCATAAGTGCCTTTCTTTTGCAATGCTTGATACCCTCTCCTATCTGTATCAATTGCAACATTATTACTAGAAATTATACGGTAAAAATGAGGCATAGTCTCATATATTTTATCTTCATTAATTATGCCATAAAATGGGTCATACAGCTTACATTTTATAGTTTTGTCCTCATTATTTTGTAAAATTGCTAAATTATAATGACCACCATAATCGCCCTTACCAACTCTAATTGGAACTAATAGCTTAGTACCAGATTCACTTTTTTCAAGATTAGCAATTGCATTGTTTAAGCTAGCTTCCATACTGAATCCGGCCCCAGCATAAGGATCATCTAAATCTGCTGCTACTACATCTTGAAATTGCTTGACTCTTTGCTCTGAAAATATGGGAGACAAAATAAGAGAGTCTCGTTTATTTTCATATACTACTTTACTACAATATATATTTACTTTATCCGCATCATATTCTATGCCAGGCTCGATATATTCTGCTTTACTCAAACTAAGATCAGCCGCATAATCATCTTCACTTACACTTAGAGCAGCCGCATAATCATCTTCACTTACACTTAGAGCCGCCGCATAATCATCAGCAGCTTTAAAGACTTTTTCAGATTTACTACGGGGTAATTCTAGCTCAATTCCTGATGCCCTCACTAAATGTGGCACCTTAACGAAAAAAGAGCTTAATTTAGTATAATCTCCCTGCTCCTTTGCACTTGCAAATGTTGAGAACGCTAAACAAAAAGAGCTAATAGCTTTAACATGATCACTTCCTAAAATATCATCTAATGCTAAATCGTTCATTAACGACTCAAGAGTAAGCATCATCTCTAACCAATTATCTAATGTTGGAGAATCATCCTTAAAATAGGCAGCAGCGCATTCTTCATCTAAACTAAACTCTTTTGTATTGAAAGATAGATCAAAAGTCTCCAATTCTGACATAGGAAAAGCATACCAAGCATAGTGATTTTTACCTTTGGTTTGAAACTCTTTTAAATGAGTAATAGCTCTTTCAATTGGGATGCCAATTATTCTACCTTTATATTGACCAAATATCTGTGCGTTCATATGCAATTCTAACTTTTTTGCAATTCTCCCTTTCGAATCTTCTCTCATATATATATGCTTTTGTTTTCTTTATAGTAACATTAATTCTTATTTAAAGCAACATGCTAACTAAAGAGCCAAAAAGCCTTTATTTGCAGAAGTTCTAATATGTAATAAGAGCAAAACACTGATAAACTTGATTAACATTCTGAAAAAAAGGCATCATTGAAACTTTAACATATTTATCTCTAGCTGCGCTGTTATATAAAATAAAAGAGTTTCTGGAGCTTAATCTTTAAGCCAGCCCCTTACTTTCTATCCTATTTTTTGCCATAGGGCAGAATTAACACTTTTTCTCTGAAAAAAAACAACAAAAGGGTGACCAGCTTTTAGCTAGACAAAATAAGAAAAATATAAAGAGAAGGATAAAACAAATAAAGCCATATTATACAAACTAGGCTTTATACAAAACTCTACTATTTCTCTTTAGCAGTCAGATCATTAAATACACAAATGGTATCAGTACCATGCCTTAGCGTGAATACATCTGATAATCTTTCAACAACTATATAATTTCCTTGTACTCTGTAATTTACAAGACCCTCATAACCGTCTGAATCAACATAAAAAATAGCGGGTATTTCTGCATTTCTTTCTGGGAATTCAAAATATGTGAATTGACCATCATCAAAAATCTTCACTGGTGCTATTTTTTCAGGGCCATTATAACTATAATTAAAATTATATTTACTAGGATCAGAAAAATCTATTTCTGTATCAGCCTGAATATTCAAAACCTTAAAACCAGATGATATATCATCTGGATAAACAAAGCGTGTTTCAAAAAACACAGCTGGGTCATCCATAGAATCCACATTTTTTGCATCCAATAAAAATTGATACATTCTTTTATTAGTAATTAAGGTCATATTTGTTTTAGCATATTTATTTAATGGTCGCAGAAAAATTCTATTCCCATTATGCACTATTTCCCAGCCACTACTGTTGCCCATAGCTATTGTAGAAGCTTTTTCACCTTGCTCTAACTTTATGTGTGATTGATATTCATAAGTGCCCATATATTTATATATGTAATCTGGCTTATAAACGAACGTTGCTATTTTGTCATTATGTGCCAAAGGCTCAGGATATATAACCGCTTTGTGCTTATCTAAATCTCCAGCTACCACATTGGTTAAAAAAGCAATAAAAATGGCTAATTGAATAATTATTTTCATTTATCTAATTTTTTTATTTTTATAATTTGTTACCGTAAAATCTGTCAAAATCATTTCTTTGCTCTCTTTGTTTATTATAACTCCTGCATAATTAAAAGAAATTTCTGCCTCCCAGACCTCTTCTTTTTCTCTTCTAGAAGATAATTCCTTTGCCTCATAGCGAATTACTGCGGATCGGGGCAACTCGATTATTTTGTTTATGCGTGTTATTTTTTCAAAAAGAGTTTGCTCTTTAATATCTAAATCAACTGACAGAATATTAATTTTTCTACTGCCAGCTTTGCCTAATCTTTTTATTGGGTTTTTAGCGTCGCTTGCATCAAAGCTTCCTTGAAACTCTTTAGCAATTTCTCTTGTGGAATTATTGGTAACTTTTCTAAGCCGGTTATCTATTTTTAACAAGTCCAAGCTACCTTCTATATATTCCTCTCGAATATTAACATAATTTTTTAACAAAAAGGTTAGCAGGGCTAAATCGGCATTTTTATATGGATTATCCATTTTTACCACTACTTGCTTAAATTGCGCATCTTTGTTAACCAGTACGATAGGACGATTAACAGTGAGTGGAAACCATGATTTTATCTGTGTATAAAGCATATAAACAGCGATTAAATACAAAAGCATAATGATAAAAGCATATACTCTATCTGAAATTGGTCTGCAAAACTTAAAAAAGTACCAATCCATTGCCTTTGTATAATAAGTGCCATCTTCAATTGAGCTATTTATGTCTATATTATGTTCTTGCTCAATATGCTGCTTTGACATTTTTCTTATTATTTATATTCATGTTATAAGAAAATTCTAGAATGTGAATTAATAATTTAATAATTTCACTAAATAGAAAACCCTAATTTATCATCATATAAATATAAGTTCTCTGTTTTTACAAAAGTGAAGCCCTGCTTATTTAACAAATCTAGTAAAGATATAATTTCTTGGTGCTCGGTTTCTTTCACTTCCCCTTTAGCTAAAAATCTACATACTAGCATGTCTGATAATTCATGCTCATAGCTAAATTCTGGCCAAATCTTTAAACCTTTATGAGAAATCATTTGCAAATTTAGTTGCAAAGTAGAAGTTAATTCATTTAGCTTCCCGCTAAAACCAACAAAATCTTTTCGCTTAAAATCTAAATAAACATCAACCCCAACTAATTGTCTTTTTTTAGTGATTAATGAATAATTTGTAAGGTCAATATCTTTGCTTTTCTCTTGCTTTGCATATCTTGTTTTTGCTGCAGCTAAATTTTCTGGTTTACTACCCAAATTTTTAATAATTTCAGCTGTAAATTCTTTAGTGCCTAATTTTGCGTTACTATGGTTATCAGCATATAAATCTGCAGTATGCATACCTTGCTCTATCGTAAAATTCAACGCATTCTGGATCAAACCAGCTTTTTCATAATGTCCAATATGATTTAAGAGCATTATTGTTGCATTAATTAAACCTGTAGGATTAGCAATATTTTGCCCCGCAATATCTGGAGCAGAACCATGTATTGCTTCAAACATAGCATATTTATCACCTATATTTGCAGAACCACATAAACCAACTGAGCCAGATATTTCAGCGGCTACATCAGAAATAATATCACCATATAAATTTTCCGTTACTATTACATCAAATAAATCTGGATTAGCTGCAAGTTTTGCGGTTGCTATATCTATAATCATCTGTCCATTTTCTAGCTCTGGATAGTTTTTAGCAACTTCTTTATAAGCAGTATGAAAAGCACCATCTGTAAGCTTCATGATATTATCTTTAATAAAACAAGTAACTTTTTTACGCTTATTTTTTAATGCATAATCAAAGGCAAATTTTGCAATTTTTTCTGAGCCAGTGCGTGAAATTAATTTTAATGCTTCATAATTTTCATCCGTAAGGCGATATTCTATACCCGAGTATAGATCTTCTTCATTTTCCCTAATTATTACTAGATTCATTTTTGGGAAATTACATTTCACATAAGGGTCATAAGCAATTACGGGTCTGATATTTGCATATAATCCCAATGTCTTTCTTAAGGTAACATTTAAACTTTTATAACCTTTGCCTTGTGGCGTGGTAATTGGTGCTTTTAATAATATTTTGTTATTTTTAATAGTATCAAATGCACTAGGTGGAATACCTGAATCAAAATTTCTTCTATATTGCTCTTCACCAACTGATATTACATCTATTGCCAAATTAACCTCGGCACTTTGCAAGATTTTTACAGCAGAATCCATTATTTCAGGACCTATACCATCACCATATGCTACTGTTATTCTATGATTAGAATGTTTCATCAAACTACACCTAAAAACTATGTTTACTTATAAATTATGTATATTTTATTTATTATAAAGCACAATGGTATTTTAACTAATATTTTGTATTTACATACTATATCCTATTTACTTGACGCTTTGGGATTAACATATATTTTATTACTAACGCTTTACAAATAACATGAAAATCAAAGACTCATTACCACCAATTCATCAAGAAGGATATATTTTTATTATTTGCGCTCTAGCATTTTCTTTATTAGTAGGTGCTGTATCATCCACTATAGCTTGGTTTTTTATCTTAATTACAATTTTTATTGTCTGCTTTTTTAGAAATCCAAATAGAATTGCACCAAATGGTTCAAACTTAGTTATAAGCCCTGCTGATGGAACCATTGATAGAATAGAAGAAGCGCATGCTCCTGAAGAGCTTGGTGAGCAAAAAAATAGCTATAAAAGAATTAGTATTTTCTTAAGTGTTTTTAATGTGCATGTGAATAGAAATCCAGTAAGTGGAACCGTTACAGCTTTACATTATCGTAAAGGCGCATTTTTAAATGCAGCTCATGATAAGGCTAGCGAAAAAAATGAACGACAAACATGCGTAGTTAAGACTGAGCAAGGTGATGAAATTATTTTCGTGCAAATTGCCGGATTAATAGCCCGTAGAATTGTGTGCTACCTCAACGAAAACCAAACCGTTAATGCTGGTGATGAATTTGGCATAATAAGATTTGGTTCAAGAATGGATGTTTACCTGCCTAAAAATGCAGAAATCAATGTAAGTAAAGGTCAAACTATGATTGGTGGTGAAACTATTTTAGCAAAATTAAAGAAAAAACCGGCCCCTAAAAAATAATGAATAATAAAAAGTTACCTTTAATCTATATTTTTCCAAATTTAGTTACGGTAATTAGTCTTTGTTTTGGCATGAGCGCTATTCGCTATGGTTTAGACGAGAGATGGGAATTGGCTGTAGGTTTGTTAGTAGCATCTGCTTTTTTAGATGGCATGGATGGTAGATTAGCAAGAATGCTAAATGCTAGCTCTAAATTTGGAGCTGAGCTTGACTCACTTGCCGATTTTATAAATTTTGGTGTGGCACCTGCTCTTATTTTATATTCATGGGGTTTAAATAATTTCCCCCTTAAAGGCTTTGGCTGGGCTATAGCTCTTACCTTTACAATTTGCAGTGCCTTTAGGCTTGCTCGTTTTAACTCAGAATTAGCTATTGATACTGACAATGAAAAAAGCAAAAATTATTTTATTGGCATTCCCGCTCCATGTGCCGCTGGGCTTGCTATAGTTCCTATTATGCTTTCTTTTGAATTAAAAATATTCTTTTTTCAAGAGCAACCAATATTTTTGGCACTCTACCTGCTTTTTATTGCTTTCATGATGGCTAGCCTAACTCCCACTATATCAGTAAAGCATCTACAGATTAATAATAGGTTTCTATTACCCACACTATTTCTTTGCACCATTTTTATTGTTTTGCTAATTATCAAGCCATGGCTAACGCTGCCTATTCTAGGCTTTATTTATCTTAGTATTATTCCTATCTCAATTTTCAAATATTATAAATAATGCATAATATCTTAGTAATTAACGGCCCAAACTTAAATTTACTAGGCAAAAGAGAACCCGAAATTTATGGGCGTGACAGCCTGGAAAAAATAAATCTAGATTTAAAATTAATGGCCGAGAAAAAAGGCTTTGAAATTTTCTCTTACCAATCTAATTCGGAGAGTAAAATTATCGATATCTTACAGGAGGCTTACTTAAGTAAAAAATACTGCGCTATTATTATAAACGCTGCAGCATACACACACACCTCTATTGCTATTTATGATATACTTAAATTATTTCAAATACCAATTATGGAAGTTCATTTATCTGATCCAAATAAAAGAGAAGAATTCCGGCATTTTTCATATATTTCTCTCGTTGCCACTGAAATTTTTAAAGGCATGGGCAATCAAGGATATTTTTTGGCGTTAGAACATATTATTAATAGTGTAAAAAATGGATGAGAGACATTGTGAAACCTTCTCTCCTGACTCAAGATCACTAAATACTGTAGAAGCTATTAGTATGCTAACCACCTTGAGTTCTGACTGGTCTATTAATATAGAAAACAAATTATTTACTACTTACAAATTTAACGATTTTAACGAAGCTTTAGCATATGTATTAAGAATATCTAAAATAGCTTCTGAGCAAAATCATCATCCCGATATCAGCTTTGGCTGGGGCTATGTTAAAATTATCCTATATAGCCATGCTTTGAGAGGTCTGCATAAAAACGACTTTATTATGGCACGAAAAATAGACCGTCTTAGAAAATCTAGTACACAGCTAGAATTATTATAATTTTACTGCTGCAAAAGCGTTTTGCAAAATAAAGTCTATCCTTCCTTTATGCATAAAAAATTTATCTAATTCTTTACCTTTCAGAGTTACTTTTGATTCAGCTCTTAAGGTGCGTGGGTTTATTGCCTTGCCATTTTGATGTACTTCATAATGTAAATGTGGCCCAGTTGATCTTCCAGTTGAACCCACATAACCTATTACTTGTCTTTGTTTGACTTTAGAGCCTTTCTTTAAGCTCTTAGCAAAACGAGACATATGTGCATAAGCTGTTTTATATCTAGAATTATGGCGAATTCTGATATATTTACCATAGCCACCTTTCCAACCGATAAAATCAACAGTACCACTTCCTGCTGCGAATATCGGCGTGCCTGTTCTTGCAGCAAAATCCACACCAGTATGTAATTTATTATAACCTAAAATTGGATGTTTTCGATAGCCAAAGCTAGATGACATTCTTGCACCACTAATAGGAGTTCTAAGTAAAGCCTTAGTAACTGAGCTACCTTTATCATTAAAATATAAAGTACTACCTTTAGTAGTGGTATATTTATAGTTAGCAAACTCTTGATTAGAGGTTATAAATTTGCAATAAATTATATCGCCATTTTTAATAAAATCTCCTTCACTATTATAAAATGTTTCATAAAAAATTAAAAATTTATCACCTTTTTGAATATCACGCTGAAAATCTAAATCAAAACTATAGAACCTAATAAACTCCATGACAATTTCGGCAGGGATACCGGCTTGCTCTGCATCTACATAGAGTGAATTTTTTATTTTACCTGACTTTACTTGCAATTTTGAGAATAACTCTACTTCTATTAACTCCGCTACATATGAACCGGGCAATGCCTTGTTAATTACTAGCCTCTTTGTATCAGAGATATCTATTTCTACTTTATTTATATGTATTTTTTTATTCTTAAGGTCAGAGCTTATATCAAGATAATGTATTTTGACCAAATCACCAACTTTAAGCTTTGAGGCAAGATAAATTTTATTAATAGCTTTTACTATTTCATAAGAATCGTAATTTTCGACATGCAGTTTACCTAAAATACTGCTTAAGCTATCACCAGACTTAACTCTAACTTTTGCTATTTTTTCTTCTAAATCCTGCTTTTTTTTAGCTTTGCTTATTGCTTTTTTAATGGGTTCTTTGTTTTTTTGCAAAGATAACTCACTAAAATCATTGCCCGCACCAGCATTATTACCAGATGATATTATTGCATAAGTTCCAAAAAACAATATACTTACTAAAATTATAGTTGCAAATAGCTCGTATTTTAGGATGTTATTCCACCTTATGTTTAAAATATGATTATTTATAAGTTTTTTTAGGGAAAGCAAAATTTATTCTTTAAAATTCAACTATATTATTTAATATATTATAAGGTTTAAGACAATAAAAAAATGGCAAAAAATTATGCCTCTTAGAATATTCAAGCAATTATTCTTTAATTTTCCAGAAAGTCGTAGAAATAAAATTGAAGATTTTATTTTGACCTCTGCAAATCAAAATGCTTATTTATACTCTTTAGAATGCTCTAAATGGCTAAGTAACATTACTGTGATTAATGGCGCTGGTGGAACCGGAAAAAGTTTTTTTGCGAGTTTTTGGCAAAATAACAATAATGCCGTTAACCTTGACCTTTTTAAAATCAATGAACATAAGCTAGATCGCATCTTAAATAAAAATAATAATTTTGTTTTTGACGATTTTGATAAATATTTCACACGCAAATATTTAATGCGTAATTTAGATAAGCATAATTTTGAATCTTTTGATCAGACTTTTATCAAAATATTTGAGCATATTAAAAGTGAAAATAAGCATATGTTGCTCACCAGCTCTGTGCCAGCTCATAAGATTCCGTTTAAAACACCCGACCTATCTAGTAGAGTTACTGCCGCCACCAGCTTTGACCTTGCCGCGCCAACTGACAGAGATATCAAAGCAATGGTAATTAAGAAATTTTCTGATTTACAATTAAGTATTTCGGCAGAAGTTACTGATTTAATTAGTAGTAACGCCAATAATTCATATGTGACTGCTGCTAAAATTATAGATGATTTAAACCAGCTTTCCTTAACTGAGAAGAAAAATATTAATGTCAGCTTAGTTAAGCATGCATTAAAAGAAAATAACGCTAAATAACATATGAATCACCTAAAATTAGTTTTAGAACATTTAGAAAAAAGCGATTTAGAGATTTATTGTTGTTTAGATAAAAAAAACAATATTGATCTATTTTCCGCCTTATTTCAATTAAATTTAGAGCTTGCTAAAATCAATCAAAATTCAGGAGAAAAATTAATTAGTGAAGTTAAATTGTCTTGGTGGTTTGAAATTATTGAGAAACTATATGAAGCTAAAACACCTTTAATTAAACAGCCTACCATTTTACTTTTAGAAGAAGTTATTCATAAATATAAAATTAAAAAATCTGATCTAAAAAAATTAATTAAAGCAAGAGAATTTGACTTACACAATGTCAAATTTAAAGATTCTACTGAAATCAGAAAATATGTGGATAATTATTTTACACATATACTTATAATTAGTTGTAACGCTCTCAACTTAGAGCTTAACAAAAAACAAGCTGAGCATTTAACACAAATTTGTTATTTATTAAAAATTGCTAGAATTATAAACTCATTGCCCAAATATAATTATAACAACCATCCTTTTATTGACCAAGAATTACAAAAAGATTTAGCTAAATACCCTGCCATAAAACGCCAAAAAGAAGCTATAAACTTACTCAAAAAAAGATTACAAGATGAGTTAGACAAATTAACTAAGTTAGATTTCCCACACAAATTTCTCAATAATTTTGCAAATATGGTAGTTTATTATTGTAATGAGACACTTAAATTCTCTAATGAAAGACAAATTATTTACATCGCAAAATATCGTTTAATTTTACATTTAAAATTAGTAAATCTTTATAAAAAATTTAAATTATCACCTTGATTTATCTCCTTTAGCTGAGTTCTCCTCTCTTCTGCTTTCCTCTCTTTTTCTTGATGATTGGGTTGATTTAGCATAATTAGGCTGAGCTCCACCCCCCTCTATTCTATGTGATTCAGATTCTGAACTAAATTTATGCTCCACATCCATACGCTTAATTCTTATAGCTTCATTTCGTGCATTAGATGATTTAGTTGCTTTAGCATAATTAGGCTTACCATCCCTTAAGACTCTAGCTTGATCTTCTTTAAATTTTTGCATTTTATTATCTCTTCCTGCTGCCGTAGCATGTGATAAATTTCCTGCTGTTAATTCAATATTTGTATTCTCTCTTGACGTTTCAGATGAGGCTTTAACCGTAGAATTACTTTGTGTTTGCTTTAGAATATTAATTGGAGCAGAAACAGGGTCTGGGCCAACTTGCGCTGATTGCATAGCTATGACGCCCTGCATAGGAGTAACATTTCTTTTATATAGCTGGTCTAAAGCTTCTATTTGTGTACTAAGCCATCCTTCAAAATTACCCCGCTCCTCTTCTGATAAAAATTTTACAAATCTCTGTAATTGTACGTTTATCAGATTATTTAAATTTTTACTTACAAAATCTACATTAATAAAGTCTTGGCTTGCTAATTTGCTTTGAATATCATCTTGAAGTTTTAACAACTCCAGATCTTGTATATCTCCTATTAAATAATCCTCTTCGAATAAATCCTCACTATCAGATATAGGCTGCAATCTTACAGTTGCAGGATCTAAAAAACCATGAATTATCTCATATTCTTCTCGCTGTTGTTCATTATGCCAAAATTCTTCACCTAAAATAGGCAAAAATCTTCTGTCATCACTATCTGTTGAAAATGAAACCCATGGACAACATTTTATGTTACCCTGATATTTATAAAAAACTAATATTGCTAATTGGCCCCTATCCATAGGTAAGGTAAATCCATGCTTTGGAATAATTAAATTTAATTCATATCCTTTATAATTTGCATCATGTGAAGTATATTCATCATTGGTATTTCTAGTCATCTCTATCTCTTTTATAAGCCTATTGTAACATTTTATTGAAACGCAGTCAAATAGGCTTAAACCAGCTTTAATACATTGAAAGATAGGAAAAATAGCTTTAATTCGAAGTTTATATTCTTATTAAATGTGTAGAATTAAATTTATAACTAATATTAACAAAGCTATAATTAATAATATAATTATACTATTCTCTTTGAGTGCTAAAACAATAGAACATATCATAAAGCAATTTAGACAATCACCTTATTTTGTAACTTTTTAAAACTAATCAATAATTATCTCCAGCATCTAATATATTTCGTTAGCTGAATTTTATCTCAATGAAACAAACTTTGGTGCATTTGGATTTAAATCAGATGTGTGAATGCGTGAGGCAAAACTAACTTCACTTACTCTATTTAAGGTTAATTCAGAAAGAGCTGTACATCTAGGCTTTATATCTCCGGATGCGCGAACTCGTGAGGCAAAACTATCTTCACTTGCTACATTTGATGGTGTTAATTCAGGAAGAGCTGTACATCTAGGCATCATATCTGGTGATGATGAGCCTGACCTATTAGGTAATATACATGTTTTGGGTGAAGCCATAAATGTTGCAAGTGTAGTTACAAAATCACACAATATTGCTTGGTTTTCTTGCAACCAAACTTTGGCTTTCTCTAGTTTTGCAACATTTTGCCCATCCTTATCTAAGCCATTTGTTCCATCACCATGCCATATTTTATTGGCCGCTATTCTTGCTGCTTGCCATTTTTGTGGCTCAGCTAATTCTACTTCAGCCCCTAGCAAACCTTCCATTTTATATATACCAACTATGTTATTTCTAGTTGCATGATCAAACAAGAACAACTTTCTGGATACAGCAAATAAAGGTAAGATTTTGCTATTATCTTCTTCTGCTGCTCCAGAAGGTGCTATTAGCTCTAAAGCTTGCTTAAAGCTTTCTAATTGCCCTTTATTTAACAATCCTTCTTCTTTTCTATTGCCATACTCATCTACTATAGATGTCTTAACCATAATGCCACTTTCACCCAAACCTTTTTTATGAAAAGCATTTTCATCTGTTGCTAAAGACGTTGCCAGTACAGCTAAAGAATCATTTAAGCAAGCAACCTCTCTTTGATGCTCTGCAGCTATATGTTGTTGTATTCTCTTCACTAATTTGTGATCAAAATGGCGCTCTACATCAGAGATGTTAGAAGATAAAAAAGCCCAAAAACAATTATTTTCATAAGCTGGCTCTTGCATTAAGCTATTTTTTTGTTTAGCCAAATTCTCTAATATTTGAGTCTTCAAATCACAATCCTTTTCTTGCTCTAACTTATTTAATAAATTTATAACTAGTGAACCGCTACCCTTTTCTAGAAGTTTTTTTAAGCCATCACCTTGCAAAAAATATATAGCTATTTCACCTAATTTATCATCTTTCTCATCATCTTCTTTAATATAGCCTGTAAGAGTTGCTATAATAAAATCTATGTTATCAACAGAATCTGCTGCACCTCTCCTAACTTTTGTTTCTGGTAAGCTTATACCTACTCCTGTTTTACCAATAGAAGCTGCTTTACCACCCCCTGATATTTCAGGACTAACCTTTTCTGTTGCAGACTTTTCTGTGCGATCCTGAGAATTTAATACAGCTGGTAATTTGCCACTAGAGGTTGTTTGTAGTTTTTTACCTTTAATAACACCTTTTCCTAGCCCTTGGTAAATATTAGTTATTGTCCTTAATCTTAATTCATCTGGTGTTTTTAAAAATAGTTTTTCTTTTATTTTTGTTATTTTCTCCATCAAAGCATCTACCCTTTTTCGGTCTGGTTTTTTGTATAACTGTTGAGATAATAGACTCTCTAACTCTATTATTGCTGCGTTTAATTGATATTGATTTTTTAAATTCTCAGCTTGATCTTTTTGACTTTCATATTTTTGCCTCCTAACAGCAGCATTCAATTTATTTTGCAATTTATATTCTTGCTCCTTTTGCCTTTTTTGCATAAGTGCTTGTTGTTCTTTTTCCGCTTGTTGTTGTTTTTTTTCTTCCACTTTTGCTGCTCCTTCTTGTGGTTTTTCTTCTACTGCTAAAGTTTTGTTGGTCAGATTTGTTGATTGCTTGACCTCAAAAAATTTTTCTGCTGCTGCTTTAAAGGGGGATTCTTCTTTTAAATGTTCATTTGCGAGCACAATATCTTTATGCTCTTTAAGAAAAGGCAGCAAACGATCAAATAATTCTAAATTACCTAATTCTATCACTAAATCACAAAAACTACGATCTTTACCCTTAAAGTCATGCCGCTCTAAAATATCTATATTAAATTTTTTGATTAACTTAGCTATAGTTTTATTATTAACTTCAATTAGACCTTTGTAACTAACTTTTTGAAATAATAAATCATAAATAATTTCAAAGCTTTTTACATCAGCTTGTGTTGCATAAGCTATGCCAGCGACATCCACAAAGTCTTTATCTTCAAAAAGCTCAGTAGCATATTGAAGAGGAGTTTTACCTTTATATAAACCGACTTTTACCGTATAATTAAAAATTCTTGGATTTCTCATTATCAGCTCTTTAACACGCTCAATATCAAATGTTTTAATGGCTAAAATCATTTGTACTGATCTATCATTGAGATGTTTTTCTTCAGCAACTTCATGTGTAGAAAAATTATAATTCACCAAATAAGAAATTTTATCCTCGTCATCAAATATATTTGCGAGACCATTAAATACAGTCTTTCCTGATGCTAACTCTGCTTCCAGCAAAAATTTATCTTTAGTAATCAATGCATCAACTACATCATAACAACCTAACTTAAATGCAAGTATAATCGGGTTATATGGCACAAAAATCTTTGATTTTATGGAGCTGTTTAAATCTGCACCTTTTGTTATTAGATATTTTGCTACATTATATTTACCCTGTACCATGGCATAAACTAGTGGAGTAAAACCAGCATATTTACCTTTGGTTAAATATTGATCAATAGCTGCTCCACAATCTAAAACATAAGCTACATTTTCAGTAGAGTCCGCAGTCTCACTATCTATAGCCATTATTAACGCTGTCCCAGCATGTTTTTCATTGAGAATATATTCTTCATTTACATCTTCAAGGCCAGTTTTCTTTGCCCCAATGGCTCTTTTTATTTGTAAAACTTTAGCTAAATTTGTATGAATATCTTCTTGATTAAATATTATGCTTGGTTTTATTTGTTGTATAAGTTTTACAAAGCCATCTTGCAAATCATCTTCTTTAGAATCATGTTTTTGCATCTCCATCAATTCCTTCCCCCCTCTTAAAACATCAAAGCATTTATTGTATAAATTAGCTAAGATACTAAACATGTTTAATTCTATTTTATCATCAATACTCACAATTTCAGCTTCTAATACAGATGCCATAGAAAAAAATAACTTAACACGCAGCTCTTTATCAAATTTCATGATTAAAGAATTGAAATTATCTTTAAGTAGCCCTTGTTTTGTGTTGTAAAACAAACATTTTAAAATTTTTACATATTTCTCTTGTTTTTGATGATGATCTAATTCCTTTAATCCAGCTTTTACAAATTCATGTGATAATCCATTAATTGCACTTAGAAATAATAAAGAAATGTCTTTTTTATCCAATAAACTGTCAAAAGAGCTGTCATATTTAGCGCTCATATAATTTACATCAGCACCATATGCTAAAAGTGTGATTACTGCCTCTTTTCTGTTGCTATGCACTGCTGTCAGAAGTGGTGTTGCGTCATTATATAAATCATCAATATTTGCACCCTTCGCTATTAACATTTCACAAATATTGGCACAACCTATATTAGCAGCTGCATAAATTAAAGGTACATCATGCTTGTTTTTGAAGTTAACGTTAGCACCTTTTAAAATTAATAATTTTGCTAAATCATCAACCACTTTAGCTTTTTGCAACTCTTGTGGAAAAAATTCTACTGTTAAAGATAAAGCTGTTTCCCCTAAATTACTAACTAGATTTATGTTCGCTCCTGCCTCAACTAGCAATTTTGCTGTTTTTACTTTGTCATAAATAATTGCAAGCATTAATGCAGATGTATGAAGTTCTTTACCTTTTGTAACTGTAGCATCAAGATTCACATTTTTAGCTAATAATTTAGACACTATATTCTCACATCCTAATCTAACAGCTAGTGCCAATAGATTATAACCTTGATATTCACCATCTGGACAAATTACAGAGTCTAGTGATTCTCTGGATATTTCTGTCAAATCTACATCTTCTGCTGCAGTACCTGCTAACATATTATCCATTATTAAGAGAATTTTTTCTTTATAAACAGCACTTTGTGTAGCTAAAGCTACCCTCTCTTTTTTTGAAGTTTGTTTAACTATTTTTTTACTTTTTTTCCGCATATCCATCTCTTAATTTCATAATATTATAACATAATTTCAGAAATAAGAAAAGGTTTAAAGTAATGTTATTAATTATATAATTAAATTTAAGCATGTTAAACTCATCTCGTTCCACACCAAATAAAATAATATTCATCTTACATCCTCTAAATTACCCAAGTAAATGCACTTATACCAAGTCTCATTTATAAGGATGATTATATTCAATAAGTTTTATTCTAGAAATTTTGCCTTAGAATTGCAGGACTAGCTATTGCTAATGTAAAATTATAAGGTGAAATTTATGGAAAAAAAATTGCAGAAGAAAATTAGCTTTATAGATGAGATTTGGTATATACCAAGTCTCATTTATAAGGATGATTATATTCAATAAGTTTTATTCTAGAAATTTTGCCTTATAATTGCAGGACTAGCTATTGCTAATGCAAAATTATAAGGTGAAATTTATGGAAAAAAAATTGCAGAAGAAAATTAGCTTTATAGATGAGATTTGGTATTTTTATGTCTCATATTATCTTTTATCAGAAAACTAACCAAAAAAATATATTGGATCGATTAAATGGTTAAGGATTAACATATAATAAAAGAACCAAGCTTTATTAC
>JABIRX010000044.1 GCA_018667735.1 Alphaproteobacteria bacterium
AAATGGCTTGGTCTTAATTGGGATGAATTTTATAAACAATCTGATAAATTAACATATTATACCAAGGTTAGAGATAAGTTAATCAAAGATGGCTTTATATACCCATGCTTTGAAACAGAAGAAGAATTAGGTTTAAAGCGTAAGACGCAGTTACAACGAGGAGTTCCACCAATTTATGATCGGGAAGCATTAAATCTTAGTAAAAGTGAAATAGAACAGAAAATTTCTAATGGAGAAAAGCCTTATTTTCGCTTTAAATTAGATGATAAAAAGATTTCTTGGCATGATGGTGTTAAAGGTGAGATCTCCTTTAAAGAAAGAGCCTTTTCTGACCCTGTGGTTTTTAGAGCAGATAATAGCCCAACTTACACTTTTTGCTCTGTGATTGATGATATAGAGCTAAATATTACAGATATTATAAGGGGTGAAGATCATATTTCTAATACTGCAGTACAAATTCAAATCTTTCGTTCATTAACAGATAAATTACCTAATTTTCATCATTTATCTTTATTAAAAACAAAAGAAACTGAAATTTCTAAGCGTGATGGAGGCTTTGATGTAAGGTCACTTAAAAATCAAGGCGTTGATGCTGCTGCTATCACATCTCTACTAGCAAGAATAGGAACTTCAGATAATGTTGAAGCACTTACGGATTATAAAGATTTAATTGCGGAGTTTGATATAAGTAAATTCTCACAATCAGCAATTATTTATAATGAAAAAGATTTAGTTAACCTAAATCGTAAAATTTTAGCAAAAAGGAATTTTTCTGAAGTTAAAAATATCTTAACTGATCTAAACATCGATATAAGTGAGAATTTTTGGCTTTCTATTCGTGAAAATATAAATGATTACAGTGAGATTGAGGTTTGGCAAAAAATATTTCAATCTAATTTTAATACAGAAATTATTGCAGCAGATAAAGAGTTTTTAAGCTTAGCTGCTAATTTTTTACCAGAAGATTTGAATGTTGATGAATTTAAGCTTTGGATAAAAAGGCTATCCAAACAAACAGGTCGTAAAGGTAAAGAGTTGTATCACCCTATACGAACCGCTATAACTGGACAAGATTCTGGGCCAGAATTAAGTAAAATTATTCCTTTATTAGGTTATGAAGAGGTGAAAAAAAGGTTAAATGGTTAAAAGGTTAAAATTATATAATAGCTTAACATCTAGGAAAGAGGAATTTGTTCCGCATAACCATGAAAATATAAGAATGTATGTTTGTGGTCCCACAATTTATTCTAATCCTCATTTAGGAAATGCAAGGTCAACAGTTGTATATGATTTGTTATATCGTTTGCTTAAAGAAAATTATCCTAAAGTTACTTATGTAAGAAATATTACGGACATAGATGATAAAATAAATGCAGCTGCCATAGAAAGGAAAATTTCTATTCAAGAATTAACTAGTGAAGTCAGAGAAGAGTTTAACTCAGATATGATAGAGCTGTGTAATTTACAGCCAGATATTGAGCCAAGCGCATTAGATAATATCGTAGATATAATTAAGTTAATAGAATTACTAGTTGCAAGAAAACATGCTTATGTAAGTAATGGTCATGTTTATTTCTCAGTAAAGTCATATGAAAATTATGGTAAATTATCTGGCAGAAAAATTGAAGATATGCTGCAAGGTGTTAGGATTGATGTAGCAGAAGATAAAGAATCTCCTGAGGATTTCGTACTCTGGAAGCCTGCTAAAGAAACAGATGATGATTCTTCCAAATTTAACAGTCCCTGGGGACTAGGAAGGCCCGGCTGGCATATAGAATGTTCTTTAATGAGTACTAAATATCTGGGTAAAGATTTTGATATACATGGCGGAGGAGCTGATTTGAAATTTCCACATCATGAAAATGAAATTGCACAAAGCTGTGCAGCATTTCCAGATTCCAAATATGCTAAATACTGGGTTCATAATGGTTTTTTGACCGTTAATGGTGAAAAAATGAGTAAATCTTTAGGGAACTTTATTACCGTAAAAGAACTGCTTCAGCAAGGGGTTAAAGGGAGATGTTTAAGATTGATTTTACTTTCTACGCATTATCGTAAACCTCTAGATTATAACTTTAAGATTTTAGAAGAATCTAGAAAAATAATAACTAGATATGATCGTATCTTAGATGATTATGAAGCTCTTAATATTGCAGAGCACAAATTACCAGATGAGTTTTTATTGCCATTATTAGATGATCTTAATATTTCAAAATCATTAGCTTATTTACATGATTTAAGTAAAGAAATTTATAATGATAACGCTATAGAAAAAATTAAAGATTTTAAAAAAATATATAATTTTCTTGGTTTAGAAAAAAAAGTTAAAGAGGAAATTCCCCTTGATATACTAACCTTAGCAAAAGAGATACAAACAGCTAGGGCTGCTAAAGATTACGCTAAAGCTGATGAGATTAGAGCTAAGATAACAGCATTAAATTATAATATTAATTACACAAAATCTGGTGAGATTGAAGTTGAAAAGAAATAATGACTAACAAAAAAACTAAAATTTATTTATATGATACCACTTTGCGTGATGGTGGACAAACTTCATTTGTTGATTTTACACTTAAAAATAAACAAGATTTAGCGTTAAAGTTAGATTTATTAGGTGTTGATTATATAGAAGGAGGTTGGCCTGGTGCGAATCCAGTTGATACTGGTTTTTTTAATGATTTGCCTAAAGTAGAAAAAGCTCAAATTACCGCTTTTGGTATGACCCACAAAGCTAACTTATCGCCAGAAGAAGATAAAGGCTTTAATAACTTGCTTCAGGCCCAGATAGATATAGTAACTATAGTTGGCAAAAGCTGGGATTTTCAAGTTACAGAGGCATTAAATATATCATTAGAGAAAAACCTAGCTTTAATTACAAATAGTATTAAGGCCTTAAGAGATTCGGGCAAAGAAGTTTTTTTTGATGCAGAACATTTCTTTGATGGTTACAAAGAAAATAGGAAATATAGCATGAAAGTCCTAGAAACAGCTTACAAAGCGGGAGCTAGATGGTTGATTTTATGTGACACTAATGGTGGTACTTTGCCGCATGAAATATATGATATATGCAAGCAGGTAACAACAGAAATATCGGGTGATTATCTTGGTATTCATTGTCATAATGATACAGATAATGCGGTTGCAAATTCCTTGGCTGCAGTAAGAGCTGGGGTAAGGCAAATTCAAGGAACTTTAAATGGCTTAGGAGAAAGATGTGGTAATGCAAATTTTACTTCGATAATTCCTACTTTAAAATTAAAAATGGGTTATGATATTGGGGTTAGTGATGAAGAGCTCAAAAATTTAAAAAGAACTTCGAATTATCTATGTGATATTTTAAATTACCCATATGATGCCTATGCTCCTTATGTAGGCTCTGCGGCCTTTGCTCATAAAGGAGGTTTGCATGCATCGGGGGTTGCAAAAAACTCCAAAAGTTATGAGCATATAGAACCAAGCTTAATTGGTAATAATCGCAATATATTAATTTCAAATCAATCAGGTAGAGCGTCAATAGTAGAGCGTTTAAAAGAATTAAATATGGTTTTGGATGAGGCTAAAATTGTAAAATTAATTAAGCTAGTTAAAGAAAGAGAAAATATAGGTTTTTCTTATGATATTGCAAATGCAAGCTTTGCTTTGCTTGCTTATCAATTGCAAAATGAAGAGCCTGAATTTTTCAAATTAGATAGTTACAAAGTTGTAAGTGAAAAAAGATTAAGTGCAAAAGGCGAATGGGTTACATCTTCTGATGCTATTTTAAAGTTAGAAGTTTTTGATAAAAAAATCATTCATGTAGCAGAAGGAAATGGGCCAGTTTCAGCCTTAGATCAGGCATTTAGAAAATTATTAACACAATATTTCCCGGTGTTATCTAATTCTAGATTAACAGATTATAAAGTTAGAATTTTAAATTCTGATGCGGCAACTAATGCACAAATTAGGGTGTTGGTAGAAACTATAGATAATGAGGGTAGTAGATGGACATCTGTTGGAGTTGCAACGGATATTATAGATGCTTCTTATATGGCTTTAAATGATTCTATTAATTATTTATTATTATTTGGTAAGAAAACTAGCAATTAATAGGTAAGGCTAATGAGAAAATTTCAAGATATTGAGTTTAGAGATAATTTTATATTTTTCCTTGTTGTAATAATATTGATTTCTATATTTTTTACAAAGGATTATTTAATCACAGTAGCAAATGATATTGACTTAGATAGAGCTGATAATATAAAAGTGTTAGAGCCAAAATTAGCGGAAGAAATTATCTCTGAAAAGACCTCAATTGTTATTAAAGCAATAAAATTTAAAAATTTTCGCACATTAAAAAAGTTTATTCATCCAAAGAAGGGGTTAAGATTAAGTCCTTATCCATATATAATGCTCAGAGATAAAATAATTAAAAAAAATGATATTACCAGATTATATCGTAATGGTGAGATTTTTACCTGGGGAGTTGATAATAACTTAGCACCCATTGAGCTTAGTTTTGCAGAATATTATGAACAATATTTATATAGTGATGATTTTGCTAATTATGATGAATTATGGTTTAATCCTATCAATAAGGATAGTAACATAATAGATAATACGAGACAGTCATTTCCACGAGGTATTTTTGTTGAGTATCATATTTTTGATAATTTTATTGATAATAAACCAAGATATTTATCGTTAATCAAGTTAGTATTTGAAGAATATAGGGGGCACTGGTACTTAAGCGCAATTATAAATGTTAGAGGAGCAAAGTAAATGGCAAAATATAAATCTGAATTACTAAATTATCTGAATGATAGAGGCTATCTTTATCAACTTACTGATCCACATAATTTAGATAATTTACTTAGTAATAAAGAGGTGGTTTTTTACACAGGTTTTGATCTAACCGCGGGGTCATTGCATGTGGGAAGTTTGTTACCTATTATGGTAATTAGAACTTTACAAAAATTTGGGCATAAACCTTTAATATTGCTTGGTTCAGCCACAACTAAGATTGGTGATCCATCTGGAAAAGATGCAACTAGAACAATGTTGGATGGTTCTGATATTCAAAAGCATAAAGATGGTATTAGCAAGATTTTTTCGCGTTTCTTAACAGCAGGAGCTTATGAATTAGTTGATAATGGTGATTGGTTAAATGAGTTTAAATATATTGATTTCTTAAGAGATATTGGTAGTAAATTCTCAGTAAATCAGATGCTGCGTTACGAGTCGGTTAAGCAGCGTTTAGAGCGTGAGCAAAATTTAAGCTTTCTAGAATTTAATTATATGATTTTACAAGCATATGATTTTGCCTATTTAAGAAAACATAAAGATTGTATGTTACAAATTGGTGGTTCAGACCAGTGGGGTAATATAGTAAATGGTGTTGAATTAAATCGTAAAGCCAATCAAGGTTCGGGTGAAGTTTATGGGTTAACCACACCTTTATTAGTGGATAATAAGGGAAAAAAAATGGGTAAAACTGAAAATGGTGCTATTTGGCTTGATAGTGACTTATTTTCAACATATGATTATTACCAATTTTTCCGTAATATTTCAGATGATAAATTAGGGCAGTTTTTACGTTTTTTCACAGAGTTAGACTTAAATGAAATAAAGAAGCTTGAAAAATTAGAAGGCCAAGAATTAAATGCTGCAAAAGAAATTTTAGCTTTTGAAGCGACAAAAATTTGCCATGGAGAAAAAGCAGCATTGACAGCTAAAGAAACAGCCATAAAAGTGTTTTCTGAAGGTTCAATAGGAATCGATTTGCCAATTTATGAATTGAAACAAGATGCGGATATCTCACTCAGTAACATAGCTTTAGAGCTAGCTGTTATTTCTAGCGGTGGGGAGGCAAAAAGAATAATAAAAGGTGGTGGCGCTAAAATAAATGGCGAAAAAGTAACTGATCCATTCTTAAAAATTAATAAATCACTTTTTAGTGATAAAAAGCAGATTAAAATATCTCTAGGAAAGAAGAAGCATTTTTTAATTAATTACAATTTTTAGAATCTTAGTTTCTTACTTATAGCTAATTGTAAATTATGAGCTTCAACTAGCTTTTTAGCTTTTATGTTTAAGTTTTCTTCTTTGAGTACTTGCTCCATGGAAAAAATGTAATTATTTTTAATTAAATTATTAATAATTTTTTGATGCTTTAGCTCACCAAAGCCAGATTTGTATATTATGGTGGGCTTGGCAGTTGCTAAACAATCACTAATCATTGACACAGAATCAGCAGTTACTAAAAAATAATCAGCAATAGCTAAAATTGAGAGATATGGATTATTTTTTTGGTTTATTTTATGCCAGAAGAAAAAATCTGTGTTTTTAGAAAAATGTCGCTCAAGCTCATCAGCAAATGATAATGGTGTTCTTCTACTTGTTACAATGATTAATTTCAATTTATATTTTTGCTGTAACTCATGAATTTTAGCGCAAAAAGTTTGGATTTTATTATGGTTAATTTTATTATTTTTTGTATCACCGCCAATAATGATAGCGATTATTTTTAAAGGTTTAGCTGATTTTGGCCATTTTTTTGCCGCTTTAGACAGAGCTTCAGCAGAAATTAAATTTGGCGCTAACAGCATTTCGTAATCTGCAAATTTATAATTATCATGTTTTGGCGTTGCAATGAAGGAAAAATATTTAGCTTTTAATTCTGGCCTCATTAACTGAATAATTTGCGCATCTTTTATTTTTTTCTTTATTATAACTGCTGCAAGAGCTGATCTTCTACCTGATGAGAGGATAAAATTAGCTTTTGTAACATTTCTAGTTAATTTTTTATGATTTACTCCTGTGTTAAAAAATAAATTTATAAAGTTAGGTAAAAAGATAAAAAAAGAAAAAGTTATTTTCTTTTCAATTATGTTATATTTTTGTTCTAAATTTTGGGTTAAAGCTTTAACTTGATTAAAATTACCAATTCTTCCATCATTTAATAAGAGGATAGTCTCTTTAACGACTGACATCGTAACTATCTGCATCAGAGTTGTTGCTGTTTGGAGTATAATTATAATAATATGAGGCGTCATTATCCTGCGGATAAGCATTATAGCCATTATTTTGATTATATTGATTCATATTATAATATGGATCTGGTTGATAAGGTCGTTGATAATTATATGGTTGCTGCTGTGGCGCATAATTATCAATCTGATTGTAATTTTGTCCATATGGTGCGGTATATGAATTATCATAATCATAATATCTGGCTGGAGGTGCTGGATTGTAATTATTATATCTTTGGTTTTGACGATAATTATTTACTGGGGGTGTTTGATAGTAATTATTGTAAGATGGGATAGGGTATGAATTAAAATCTTGGGCAGGATTAAAATTGCATGAACAAAGCATAAATAAAAATAATATTTGATATGGTTTAAATTTAGTTTTAGTATAAGACATAATTAAAATAATATTGCATAGACAATGAAAATCACCATAATGTATAATAGTTAAAAATAAATGAAATTCTTTCAACAAAAAACACCAATAACTGGTACTATATTTGCTAGTAGTGACAAATCATGCTCGCACAGAGCTTTAATATTAGCATCACAAATGGTTGGTGTTACTAAGATTAGTAATTTATTAGAATCAGAAGATGTACTAGCTACTAAAAACTCATTAGAAAAACTAGGTGTAAAGATAGAAAAAAAGGAAGCAATATATTATGTGTATGGTTCTGGAAGATCTAGTTTAGTTTCACCAGAAGAAGTGCTAGATTTAGGAAATTCAGGAACAGGGGTTAGGTTGCTTATGGGTTTAATTGCAACCCAGCCAGTTCAAGCCGTGTTTACAGGTGATAAAAGCTTAAGTAATAGACCTATGGGCAGAGTTTTAGAGCCGCTAAATAATTTTAACTTTGAAGCGGTAGCAAGAGATAATAATTTTTTACCAGTACATATTACAGGTAATAGTGATGCGGTAGCAATTAATTATGAGCTAAAAGTGGCCTCAGCACAGGTTAAAACCGCTATGTTGTTAGCAGCCTTAAATGCGCATGGTGAAAGTAAAGTAATTGAAAAAGAGTTTACCAGAGATCACACAGAATTAATGATGCAATATTTAGGCTTAAATTTACAAGTTAAAGAGAGTTCAAGTTTAAAAGAAATTACTTTAAATGTTGAAGAGGATTTACCAGCCAAAGACATTAATGTAAATGGAGACCCTTCATCAGCAGCTTTTTTAGTTGCAGCTGCATTATTAATTGAAGGTTCTGAAATTTTAGTAAAAAACATTATGATAAATAAATATCGTATTGGTTTTTACGAAGTACTAAAAATGATGGGCGCAAATATAACTTTTGAAAATATAAGGGAAGATTCAGGAGAGAAAATAGCAGATATAAGAGCTAAATATTCTAAATTGAAGGCTGTTTTGGTGCCAGCTCATTTTGCAGCTTCAATGATAGATGAATATCCTATATTAGCAATTTTAGCAGCAAAAGCAGAAGGTACGACTAGAATGGTAGGTCTAGCCGAATTGAGAGTAAAAGAAAGTGATCGTTTAATAGCTATATATAATAATTTAATAAAATGTGGAGTAGAAGCAGAACATGGTGATGATTGGCTAGAAGTTAGTTTTTGTAATGAAGTTGTTGCCACGCAAACAATAGAAACTTTTCATGATCATCGAATTGCAATGTCATTTTTAATTCTTGGTTTGACAGCGCCAGATGGAGTTGCGGTAGATGACATTAAAATGATAAATACCAGTTTTCCGGAGTTTTTCTCTAGGTTAAAAGAATTAGGGGTAAAAATAGATTAAGATGCAGGAAATTATAACTTTTGATGGCACAGCTGGTTCAGGCAAAGGTACTATAGCTAAAGCTATAGCCAAACATTATGATCTTAAATATTTGGATACAGGTAGGTTGTATAGAGCTTTAGCATCATTAATTATTACAAATAATTGTGTAGATAATTTTATTACTAAATTAGAAAGTTTAACAATAAATATTACCGAAGATTTGTTAGCTAACCCTGTGTTATATAATGAGGATATCGGAGCTTTTGCTTCTATTATAGCGGCAAATGCCTCAGTTAGAAAAGCTTTATATAATTTTCAAATTGAGTTTATTAATAATCATCAAGGTTGCGTTTTAGATGGCAGAGATACTGGTAGTGTAATAGCACCGCAAGCCAAATTCAAATTTTATGTGGATGCAGATATAGAGATAAGAGCAAACAGAAGATATATGCAAAATAAAACATATTATGATCAAAATAAGATAATGATTGCAGATTTGAGACTAAAAATGGCGCAAAGAGATGAGCAAGATAAAAATAGAGAAATAGCACCATTAATAATTGCAACAGGAGCTGAAATTATAGATAATAGTGAGGATGATTTGGTTGCTATAATTAAGAAAGTAATAGATGTAATTGACTTTAGAAGTAATTAATATATTTTGATGGTTTATTAACCAACCAAATATATATAATTTATCAACATGGTAGATGCATTAAACAAGCTAGAAGGCAATCCCGAAAATAATTTCCCTCAATTACTTAGAGAACATTTTCAAACAAAAGCAACAGAAACATCAATAGTAGAAGGAGTAGTTCAGGAAATAACTTCAACTCATTTAATCATAGATGTGGGACTTAAATCTGAAGGTTTCGTAGATGTGAAGGAAGTGGAAAATGACGAAGAAGTTAAAAATATTAAAGTCGGTGATAATATAGAAGTTTTTCTAGAGTCATATGAAGGTGGTGATGGAAGATTAAAGTTAAGCAGACATAGAGTTCTTCAAGAAAAAACTTGGAATGAAGTAAAAGCAAAATTCGAAAATGATGATATCATAGAAGGAGAAATAAATGGAAGAGTAAAAGGTGGTTTTACCGTAGCGGTGGGACATATCACAGCATTTTTACCTGGAAGTCAAATAGATGTAAGACCAATAAAAGATATGTCATCTTTAACTGGTCATCTAGAACAGTTTAAAATTCTTAAAATGGATGATTTAAGAGGTAATGTAGTTATATCTAGAAGAGCTATCTTAGAAGAAAGTCATAAAAAAGCCGTTGATAAAATATTATCTGGAATTGAGGAAGGACAAACTTTAGATGGTGTTGTAAAAAATATAACTAATTATGGTGCATTTGTCGATTTAGGAACAATTGATGGTTTAATTCATATAGCAGACATCTCATGGTCTAGAATTACACATCCTTCAGAAGTTTTATCTTTAGGGCAAAAAATCAAAGTTAAAGTTATTAAATATGATGCTGTTAAAAGACAAGTTTCACTTGGTTTAAAACAATTAGAGCATGATCCTTGGGCTGATATTTCTAAAAGTCTGGATGAAGGTAAAAAGATACCAGGTAAAATCACTAACATTACTGATTATGGTGTTTTTGTTGAATTGCAAAAGGGTATAGAAGGTTTAGTTCATTTGTCTGAAATGACTTGGTCTAAAAGCAACTTAAACCCAATCAAAGATGTTTCATCTGGTCAGGAAGTTGAAGTAGTTATTTTAGAAATTGATCGTGATAAACATCGTATATCATTAAGTATTAAAAGATGTGCGACAAGTCCATGGAGTCCGTTTGCTGAAACACATAAAGTGGGTGATGTAGTAAAAGGTAAGATCAGTAGTTTTGCAGAATATGGTTTTTATGTTAACTTAGCTAATGAAATAGATGGATTGCTTCATTTCTCAGATTTAATTTGGTCTGGAGATGCAAAAAAAGAAGCGGCCAAATATAAAGAAGGTCAGGAAGTTGAGGCTAAGATTCTAGAATTAGATACAGTTAAAGAAAGATTGAGCTTAGGAATCAAGCAGTTAGAAGAGGATCCATTTGGTTCTATACTTACTGATATAGAGAAAAATGATAGCATTACTTGTACTGTTGCAGAAGTTAAAAATGAAGGAATAGAAGTTTCAGTAGCTGAAGGTTTTAACGTCTTTATTAAGAAATCTGATTTAGCAAAAGACAGATCTGATCAAAGAACTGATCGTTTTGCAGTTGGCGAAAGGGTTGATGCTAAAGTGGTTAAATTTGACAAGGATTCAAGAAGGTTAACTTTATCTATTAGAGCTTTAGAAATTCAAGAAGAAAAAGATGCTATCAAAGAATATGGTTCTACAACTAGTGGTGCTAGTTTAGGAGATATTTTAGGTAATGCTCTTGATGCTTCAGCTAAGGAAAAAGATAAAAGTTAATTTGCATATCTTACATGAAGCGAGATGATATTTTAGATATTATAGACAGAAAACTATTATTAAAGAAGCTAACGACATGGCGTTTAATAGCAGTTTTCTGTCTTTTATTTTTAATTATTAACTTGCTTTTTTCCAATGTAATAAAATTGCCATCGGAACCTGTTATTGCTCAAATAAACATAAAGGGTTTTATAGATGATGATGATTTTAGAAGTAAAAAATTGCTAGAAATAGCAGATAACAAAAATATTCATGCATTAATAGTCAGAATAGATAGTCAGGGAGGATCTTTTGTTGGTGGAGAGAGATTATTTAATAATTTAAGAAAAATTTCAGAAAACAAGCCAACTGTTGCAATATTAGGAAATATAGCAGCTAGTGCAGCATATTTAACCGCGATAGGAACAGATTACATAATAGCTAGTCAAGGAACCATTACTGGTTCAGTGGGGGTATTATTACAAACTGCTGAATTAACCGATTTAGCAAGTAAATTAGGTATTAAACCATTATTAATTAAATCTAATAAATATAAGGCGGCTCCACATTTTGCTGAAAAAATTACAATTGAGCAAAAGCAATATTTGCAAAATATTATTAATGAATCAAATGAAATATTTTACGGTTTAGTAGTAAATAGAAGAGCTAATTTAACAGAAGAAACAAAAAAAGAAGTTAAATTAGGTAAAATCTTTATTGGTAAAACAGCAGCTCAAATGAATCTAATTGATGAGTTAGGAGATTTAGAATCTGCTAAAAGCTGGCTTAAATCAAAAAATATTAATATCAGCAAAATAGTTGAGATTAACCTAGAAGAAAATAACAATTCAATTAAATCGTTGCTTAAAGGTTTTTTTGTACCTAATATTAATAATAGCTTAAAACTACTTGCTATATAATTATGGAAAAGAAAAAAATACTCGAATATTTAGCACAAAAATATCCAACTTTAGACTACTCTTATATTGAATCTATTACTGATAGGTTTTTTCAATTAATTGCAGAAAATTTGAGAAATGGAGATAGAATAGAGTTTAGAAATTTTGGTATTTTTAAATTAAAGCAGTTAGATGAAAGAAAAATCTTTAATCCGCACACCAAAAAGCTGCAATCTGTACCTAGTAAATCTATACCATTCTTTAAATGTTCTAAAACATTGCATAAATTATCAGCTTAGCTCTGATTCGTTTTATGTTCTGTTGTTAATACGCTTTTTAACCAAGTTTAATTATGTTTAACTTTTTACACTAGGCTAAATAGCTAAAAAGATTAGTACCTGATTTTTTTATATTATTGTCTTAGAGGTTATTCAACTTACCACTAGTTTATTTACATAAAGATTAATATATTTTACCAATTAAAAATTTAGTTTTTTAGTTATTTCTGCAACTCTAATGGCTAATTTTTTTGTTGTTAATGCATCCCCTTCGGTTAAGCTTACGCTGTTTTCAGTTTGTGCCATAGCTCCTAAAAACGATCCAATGCGATTTACTGCCTGTTTATTGCCAGCATCATAATCTTTTGAATTATTCAGCTCATCTTGACCAATCCAAATCATACCATGCTGCATTGCAAATATATTTAATTGTATGAGTGTATTTAATTTATCACCACTTAAGCTGTGAGAATTTGTAAAAGCGGCTGCTATTTTATTATGCCATTTTCGCTCCATCCAGATAGTTGATGTTTTATCCATAAAGTCTTTAAACGGTGCAGAAACAGAGCCCATATAAGTAGGGCAGCCAAAGATTATGGCATTAAATTTTTCAAATACTGTTAGATTTTCTATAGCCTCTGTCGTATTAAAGATTTTAGCTTCTATATCTTCTACTTTATTTAACCCTGCCAACGCATGTTTTGCTTGAGTTGTGGTATGTCCAAAACCACTATGATATATAATTGCAATTTTCTTCATATTACCTCATAGGAAATTAATTATTAAAATTTTCACTCCACTATAGTTAAGAGTTTTGCCCACTATATTTACTTTACCTATATATTATCTTGTGATTATTATTGGCAGTAATGATTTAATTTAGCTTTTTCCTCATCATAATAATTTGAGTAAGATGTGGTATGCCTATTTACAAGACTAGTTTGATCTATAAAACCTAAGTTTTTGTTAAGATAAATTTTGATCACTTTATTTTAGGTAAATTTAATCTATAATTTAAATGTAACATATTTCTAATAGCTATGC
Source organism: Alphaproteobacteria bacterium (assembly GCA_018667735.1). Taxonomy (NCBI): domain Bacteria; kingdom Pseudomonadati; phylum Pseudomonadota; class Alphaproteobacteria; species Alphaproteobacteria bacterium. The sequence continues at coordinate 13,371 of JABIRX010000044.1, forward strand.
CATCAATATTATTAATCGTAACAGGTTCAATAGCAGCACCTAAAGCTCTAGATTTATGTAAAATACTATTAAAGGAAGGTTACAATATAGAAGTTATTTTAACTCATGGAGCTAAAGAGTTTGTTTCTGAGGAAATGTTTGAAGCGTTAGCTATTACAAATATATTTAGTAATATTTTTGATGCCAAAATGGAAGAGAAAATAGGTCATATTGAATTATCAAGAAAGAGTGACTTAGTTTTGACATATCCAGCAAGCGCAAATTTTATTGCTAAAATAGCAAATGGTCTAGCAGATGATTTAGCAAGTACCGCAATTCTAGCCAGTAATAAGAAAATATTTATAGCGCCAGCTATGAATGTCGAAATGTGGCATAATAAAATAGTTAAAGATAATATTGTAAAAATAGAAAATAGAAATATTGATGTAATTAACCCCGAATCAGGCCTGCTTGCTTGTGGTGAGATTGGCGAGGGGAGATTGAAAGAGCCACAGGATATGTATCAAATTATAGAAAACTACTTTAACTTAAGATATAAATTAGTTAACAAAAATATTTTAATTACTGCGGGAGGTACAAGAGAAAAAATAGATCCAGTTAGATATATTGGTAATTTTTCTTCAGGAAAACAAGGTCTAGCTATTGCTAAGAAATTCAGAGAATATGGAGCAAATGTTACTTTAATTGCAGCCAATATTAATTTGCATATTCCAAAAAATATAAAAACTTTAACATGTGAATCAGCTGAGCAAATGTCTGATTTAGTGCATGATCAGTGTAAAGAATTGAAATATGATATAGCAATATTTAGTGCAGCAGTTGCAGATTATAAGGTTGCTGAAATAGCAGCACAAAAAATTAAAAAAAAGCAACATGATAAGCTTACTTTAACATTAGTTAAAAATCCTGATATTTTAGCTAATATAAGTAAGGTTTTATATAAACCTAAAGTTTTGATTGGTTTTGCCGCGGAAAGCGAAAATCTAGAGCAAAATGCCAAAGAAAAATTAGTTAAGAAAAATTGTGATTATATAGTTGCAAATAATATTGCTACTCATGAAATATTTGCAAGTGATGAAAATAATATTTTATTTATAAATAAAAAAGAATCCCATAGTTTTGCAGGCACTAAAGAAAGAATTGCAGAATTTATAATAAAAAATATATTTAAGGTAATTTAAAAGCTGACCAACAATAAGTTGTGCTATCGTTAGTTAAATCGTAATTTGTGGCATCGATTTGACAATTATTTACTGTGTCATAAAAAGTTAAAAAGTTACCCTTTAGTGGATGTGTATCATCTATTTTTTTATCTATGTTATAAGCTTGTAATGATGTTAGTCCGCCACCATTTGCATATTCACCAGATTTAGCCGCGCCTAAAACTATATAATTGGCATAGTAATGGACAGAATAATCTGCATTTAAAATTGTATAACCTAAACCTTTTAGAGCTGATGTTGGAATATTAGAGCCTATGACTGCTTCGCCTAGTAATGAAGTTCCAGTGGCGTAAAAATCACTTTTAATATCGGCTAACTGCAAATGTTGCCATGCTCTAAATGATTCAATATCATCATTTGCATCTGTATCATAATTAATTAATCTATCGCCATTTCCATTGCAATTATCTGCTATATTATCGCACTCACTCTGCCAATAATTATAGGCAGTAGTCATGTCACCTGGCAAGGCATTATATGTAGTTTTAAAACTGTAAATATCGGCTTCTATTGCCTGAAATTCTTTTATTATTTTTGTAAGCTTTGCCTGTGATTTTAAACTGTCAGCACTGCTAACTACAAAGATTAATAGGGATATAATTATTATAGCAATAGATAACTCAATTAGAGAGAATGCTTTGCTTTTGCTTTTACAAAATAAATTTGGATAAATCATCTAAATTATTTAGGTTTGCATCTTCAATGTTCTTTTCTACAAAGTTTTTATCTATGGTTACTTTAGTCCCACCCATAAGATCAGCTTTAAAACTAATATCTTCTAACATTTTTTCCATAATGGTTTGTAGTCTTCTTGCACCTATATTTTCTACTTTTTTATTAATATTAGTTGCTAAAGATGCAATCTTATCTAAACCATTTTCTGTAAATTCTAAAACTACATTTTCTGTCTTTAGTAATGCTTCATATTGAATTGGCAAACTGCAAATTGGCTCTTTCAAGATACGCAACATATCTTCTTCATTAAGAGGATTTAACTCTACTCTAATGGGTAACCTTCCTTGCAATTCTGGCAGTAAATCTGAGGGCTTAGAAAGATGAAATGCCCCAGAGCAAATAAATAACACATGATCAGTGTTTATAGTGCCATATTTAGTTTGCACTGAAGTACCTTCCATCAATGGTAATAAATCTCTTTGCACACCTTCGCGGCTAACTTCTTTACCACTATTGGCGCCATCTCTTACAACGATCTTATCAATTTCATCAATAAATACTATACCTTCATTTTCGACAGCAGATACCGCATTTCTTGTAAGGAGCTCTTCATCTGACATAGACTCGCTTTCATCACTTTCTAAAGCTTCTAAGGCTTCTTTAACCTTAAGCTTTTTGAGTTTCTTTTTACCACTATTTATAGCTTTCCCTATCATGTCGCTAAGATTGATAACACCCATGGAAGGCCCAGAAGATAAATCTAGAGGAGTTGATTGTGCTTTGGTTTCACTTACTTCAACCTCTATTTCTTTATCATCCATTTCACCTTTAAGTATTTTATCTTTAAATTTTTCTCTAGTTTCAGGACTAGAAGTAGAGCCTACAATTATGTCTAACACTTTATTTAAGGAGTTTTCTTTAGCCTTATCTTTTACTATTTCACAATGCCTCTCTTTCTCCATTTTTACCGCTATTTCAACCATATCTCTAATGATTGACTCAACATCACGACCAACATATCCTACTTCTGTAAATTTAGTTGCTTCAACTTTTATAAAAGGGGCTTGTGCTAATTTAGATAATCTTCGTGCTATTTCTGTTTTACCTACACCAGTAGGTCCGACCATTAAAATATTTTTGGGCATTATTTCATCTTGCAAATCTCCAGCAACATTTTTTCTTCTCCATCTATTTCTTAATGCTATAGCAACAGCTTTTTTCGCATCATGTTGTCCAACTATGAACTTATCTAATTCATCAACAATATTTTGTGGGGTAAGGTTATTTATCATAAAGTCTCTAATACTATATTATTATTTGTGTATACGCATATTTCTCCAGCTATTTGCATGGCCTTTCTAGCAATTTCCTCCGCAGTTAAGTCCGTATCTTTTAGAGCTCTCGCGGCGGCTAAAGCATAGTTTCCGCCAGAACCTATTGCAATAATTCCATCTTCAGGTTCTATAACATCGCCAGTTCCTGATAAAATAAGGGAGACATTTTTATCAACTACAATCATCATAGCTTCTAATTTACGTAGATATTTATCAGTTCGCCAATCCTTGGCTAGTTCAACACATGATCTGGTTAATTGTTTAGGGTGCATATCTAATTTTGCTTCTAAACGCTCAAATAAAGTAAAGGCGTCTGCTGTTGCGCCTGCAAAACCACCTAATATTGAGCCGTCTGATAATTTACGAATTTTTTTGGCTGTACCTTTCATTATAGTTGGTCCAAGCGAAACTTGTCCATCGCCTGCAATAGCAACTTTACCTTTTTTTCTAACTGAAACAATTGTTGTTCCATATATTACACCTGGCTTGTGATCGATCATAAAAAAACCTATTTTTATTTTTTATAAGTATAGTTTTGCGAAAAAGCAATTATTTAAATTATTGCTTTCAATTCGCTAAGATTATCCAAGATAAGCGCGTTATTTGCATTGCTTCTAGTTTCTGCTTCAGTATGTACTAAAATTGATTTAAAACCTATATTTTGGGCACATTGATAGTCTGCTAGAGAATCACCAACAAATAAAATATTTTCTTTATCATTATCATTATAACTATAATTTTTTAGTGCTAAATTTACTGGTGCAATATGGGGCTTGTCAAAGTTAGTATCTAAACTACCCACAATATTGTCAAAGAAATGGGTTAAATTTAACAAATCAATTTCTTTTCTAAGTGAGTCCCCAATTTTATTACTAACAACAAATAAAGTTATCTTAGATTCTCTCAGATAAGTTAATATGTCTTGAGCATGGGGTAATAATCTCAGCTTGCTTTCTCTATTTTGGTAATAAAATTCACGATAAATTCTTTGTGCCTTAGCTGATAAATCACCAAAAATCTCAGGAAAGGAGTGCCTCAAGGCGTGACCCATCCTAATTTTCATATCTTTTATGGTAAGATCTTTGTAATTTAGAGCCTGTGCAGTTTGGTTAAAAGATTGTTCAATTACTGGCCAGCTATCAACCAGGGTGTTATCCCAGTCAAAAATAATTGCTTTTGGTTTATATTTGCAGTTTTCTTGCATGTGTTTTATAATGTTTTTTCTAATAAAGTTGAAAATGAATATAAAGCAAGAATTTTATGATGTTGTAATTTTAGGTTCAGGAGGAGCGGGGCTTACTGCTGCAATAAATTTGATCAAAAATAAATATAAAATTTTAGTAATTAGTAAAAACTCTACTACTAAATCTCATACGGCGGCAGCGCAGGGTGGTATTAATGCCCCACTTGGCAATATGGGTAGTGATAATGTTGATTGGTTTATCTATGATACAGTAAAAAGTAGTGATTATTTAGCAGATCATGATGCAGTAGAAACATTATGCAAAAATGCAAATGAAGCGATTAATGAATTAGCAGCATTTGGTGTAAATTTTAACCAAAATGAACTAGGTGAAATATATCAGCGGGAATATGGTGGGCAAACCACAGAATTTGGGTGTGGTGAAAATGCAAAAAGAGCTTGTGGTGTGGGAGACAAAACAGGAGAATCTATTGTTGCTAAACTCTATCTCGAAGCTAAAAATTTAGGGGTGAAATTTGCAGAAAATATTTTTGCACATAAATTAATCACTGATGATAATAAAGCAGAAGCAATAATTGCGTATAATTTAGAAAAAGATGAACATATTATTTATAATACCAGTAATGTTATTATTGCAACTGGTGGTTATGCTGGCTTATATCGGAGTAATACAGCGGCAAATATCTGTACTGGTGATGGCATAGCCATCGCATATCAAGCTGGCTTACCAGTTAAAGATATGGAGTTTATACAATTTCATCCAACTAGTCTTGCGGAAAACTCATTGTTAATATCAGAAGTTGCTAGAGCTGAAGGTGGTTATCTTACAAATGTAAAGGGTGAAAGATTTATGGAAAATTATGCCCCCAAATTAAAAGATTTAGCTTCAAGAGATGTGGTTAGTAGAGCTATTTTTTCTGAATTAAAAGAAAATAGAGGTTGTGGCGCTAATAGAGATTATGTAAATTTGAATATAGCACATTTAGGTAAGGAAAAAATTCAAAAATATTTACCTAATTTAATTAAAACTTGTGAAAATTTTCTAGCTCTTGACCCAACAAAAGATCCAATCCCGGTAAAGCCTTCGGCTCATTATACTATGGGTGGTATTGCAACTGATAAAAATGGTTTAGTTGAAGGTTTTAAAGGAATTTATGCTATAGGAGAGGCGGCATGCGCTTCTGTGCATGGGGCAAATAGATTAGGTTGTAATTCATTATTAGAAATTATTGTTTTTGGAAAAGTTGCAGCATTAGATTTGCATCATAATTTTTGTAAGACAGAAAAAGTGGCAAAGAAATACCAGAGAAACATTGTGGAATTTGAAACGGAGTTGAAAAACTGTAAAAACAACCTAGTTGAGCTGAGATCTAAGCTTGGTTTAATTATGGATGAAAAAGCTGGTATAGTAAGAGATGAAAAAACTTTAAGATCAGGCTTAACAGAGATTAGGGAATTAGAGCAAGAACATGAAACAGATTTTAAGGCTTTAAATCAGGTTGTAGATTTTATAGAGTTAAAGAATTTATTACTCCTAGCTAAGCTTACTTTTAAAGGAGCAATTGCTAGAAGAGAAAGTAGGGGAGCTCATTTTAGGTCAGATTTCAAAGTCAGAAATGATATAAAGTTTTTACAACATTCAATACAATACCTTGATCAAGAGATTAAATTTGCGCCAATTAGAGTTACAAAAAGTCATTTGGCAGAAAAATTAAAGCCAGGAAAGAGAAATTATTAGTGTCACAAATAAATGGTTTAACTTATAAAATAAACTGTTAAGCTAAAAGGCTAATATATTATATAAATATGGCTAAAGAAGAATTAATTGAGTTTAAAGGAAAAGTAATAGAAGTGCTCCCTAACACTATGTTCAAAGTAGAATTAGAAAATGAGCATGTTATACTTGCACATACTTCTGGAAAAATGCGTAAGCACAGAATTAGAATTTTATTAGGTGATAAAGTTACTGTGGAAATGACACCTTATGACTTAACTAAAGGCAGAATTACACATAGAGAAAAATAATTTGTAATTTACAAATAAAATAAGTTTGTAAAATGAAATTAACAAGAAACTTAATATTAGCATCAGGCTCTAAATCAAGATTAAATTTACTTGCGCAAATTAATGTTAAACCGCATAAAATTTGCCCAGCAGATATTGATGAAACAAGACTGAAAGGTGAGAAACCATTAGATATGGTTAAGAGATTAGCTAAAGCTAAAGCATTGAAGATAGCAGAGCTTTACCCAAATGATATAGTTATGTCAGCAGATACAATTTCTGTGGTTGGAAATAGAGTATTAGATAAAACTTATTCGGCAGATATTGAGCGAGAATATTTAGCTTTGATAGGGGGCAGAAGACATAAATTATATAGTTCTGTTTGCTTTGCAATAGGAGAAAAAAGCATTTTTAAACAAAAAACAGAAATGTCAGTTTTAAAATTTAAAAGATTTTCTAAAGAAGAGATAGAAGAAATTATTGCTTGCGAGCAATGGAAGGGTTGTTCTGGAGGCTATGCAATTGAGGGTTTGATGGGTAAATATTTAACTTTTGTTTCTGGCTCAGTTTCCAATATTATGGGTTTGCCTTTGCATATAGTTCATAATCATTTAACTTGCCTAAAAAACTTATAAATCATATTAAATTGATATTTTGATTTAATATCTTAAATTTTAACTAATACTTTATTTTAACATAAATGGCTAATATTCGTAACTTCTCTATTATAGCTCATATTGATCATGGTAAATCTACTTTAGCAGATCGTATGATAGAATTTTGTGGTGCCGTAGAAAAAAGGCAAATGCAAGAGCAACTTCTTGATTCAATGGATATTGAAAGAGAAAGAGGTATAACTATAAAATCGCAAACAGTAAGGTTAAATTACAAAGGTAAGGATGGTGAAGATTATGAGCTTAATTTAATAGATACACCAGGACATGTAGATTTCTCATATGAAGTTTCAAGATCTTTAGCTGCATGTGAAGGTTCACTTTTAATTGTTGATGCAAGTCAAGGTGTTGAAGCACAAACATTAGCTAATTTATATCAGGCAATTGATAATAATCATGAGATTATACCAGTGCTTAATAAAATTGATTTACCTGCGGCAGATCCTGATAGAGTTTTAAAAGAGATAGAAGATATTGTGGGTTTAGACACTTCCAATGCAGTATTAGTTTCGGCTAAAACAGGGGAAGGTATAGAAGATGTTTTAGATGCAATTATTGAATATATACCGGAGCCAAAACAAGAAATAGATAAACCTTTAAAAGCATTATTAGTTGATGGTTGGTATGATACTTATTTGGGTGTAATTTTACTTACTAGAGTTTTTGAAGGAAAATTGGCAATTAATCATAAAATTAAAATGCTTTCAACTGGAACAAAATATGAAGTTGATGAAGTTGGGTTTTTTAGGCCCCAAAAAGAAAAAGCTAAGGAATTAAAAGCGGGAGAAGTTGGTTTTATTAATGCATCAATCAGAGATTTACAAGATTGTAAAATAGGTGACACTATAACTTACGAAAATGAAGAAGTAGAGATGTTGCCTGGTTTTAAGGAAGTTAAATCTTTTGTTTTTTGTAGTATTTACCCTATAGATCAGGGTGAGTATGAAAAATTAAAAGACTCTTTATATAAGTTAAAACTAAATGATGCTAGTTTAGAATTTGAAACTGAAAGTTCAAATGCGCTAGGCCTTGGTTTTAGATGTGGTTTTCTTGGTTTACTTCATCTTGAAATCGTACAAGAGCGTTTAGAGCGAGAATTTAATCTAGACTTGATTGCAACTGCGCCAAGTGTAATTTATAAGGTTTTAAAGAATAATAAAGAAGAGATAGAGGTGCATAATCCAGCAGATATGCCAGATCCAGTTATTATTGAAGAAATAAAAGAGCCATGGATAAAGGCTACTATATTTGTACAAGAAGAATTTCTTGGTAATGTTTTACAATTATGTACTGATAAGAGAGGTATCCAACAAGATTTAAATTATGTTGGCTCTAGAGTTATGATAATTTATCAATTACCTCTAAATGAAATAGTTTTTGATTTTTATGATCGTTTAAAATCATTATCTAGTGGCTATGCCTCTTTTGATTGGGAGTTAGATGAATATAAGAAAGGGGATTTAGTTAAGCTAAATATCTTAGTGAATGGTGATAATGTAGATGCTCTTGCTATGATTGTACACAAAACTCATGCAGAGCGAAAAGGAAGAGCTTTATGTGAAAAATTAAAAGATTTGATTCCAAGACAATTATTTAAAATAGCAATACAGGCAGCTATTGGTGGAAAAATCGTAGCAAGAGAAACGGTTGCAGCAATGCGTAAAGATGTTACCGCTAAATGTTATGGTGGAGATGTATCTAGAAAAAGAAAATTATTAGATAAGCAGAAAAAAGGTAAGAAGAAAATGCGTTCTGTAGGTAATGTTGAGATTCCTCAATCTGCTTTTATTGCCGCTTTAAAATTAGACTAAATATTTCTCTTATTGGGCTTTTTAAACTCTGTCTTTTTCTATATATTATATTTATTTAGTAAATTTATATAATGTTTTTTAGAGGAGGAGGTTAGCTGTTTTAAGCTAAACATCAAATTTTTGAGTGTGCTTAGGTGGGAGTTTTTTGCAACACTAGTCAGCTGTCAGTTAGTAAAGATAGTTAAGGGAAGGGTGTTATGCTTGCAAAATGTCTTTGCTGTATCAAGATTAAAAAAACTAATTAATAAGCTTAAATAGTTTTAATGCTGTTCTTAATTTTTAGTCAAAACATTTGCTAGCTTGTAATATAAAAATTTATGATCAAATGTTCTGGTTATGTCTTTATGTATTAATTATTTATATATGTTCAGTAAGTAATGTGTTGCTATGCTAAAATACTTAATAAATTTATGCAGATTTTTTCCTTAAAAAGGAAAGTTTTAATATGTATAATTAAAGCTTTTAAATAAAATCAAACTTTATATATTCATTAATCAATTATCCATTTGCCTTTATGAAAGAAATAAAAGATTATTTAACTTTTGACGATGTTTTACTAGTTCCCGATTATTCAGAAGTATTGCCACATCAAGTTAATGTTAAAACTAATATTACTAAAAATATAAAATTAAATATTCCATTAATTTCCGCTGCAATGGATACAGTTACTGAAAGCGATATGGCTATTGCAATGGCGCAAAATGGGGGTATAGGTTGTATACATAAAAACTTATCAGTTTCAAAGCAGCATGATGAAGTTTTAAAAGTGAAGAGATTTGAATCTGGCATGGTAGTTGATCCTATTACTATTAATGGTGACTCTACACTAAAAGAAGCTTTCAGAATTATGGATAAAAATAACATTTCTGGAATTCCAGTTGTAGATAATTCTGGAACCTTAGAGGGTATTATCACCAATAGAGATGTTAGATTTTTAACAGATAAAAATTTAAAAATTTCTGATATAATGACTAAAGATAATTTAGTTACGGTCAATTCATCAATTTCTGATAAAGATGCTAAAGAAATGTTGCAAAAGCACCGCATAGAAAAATTAATAGTTGTAGATGACAAATATAAATGTACGGGCTTAATAACAGTAAAAGATATTCAAAAATCTAAGGAGTTTCCTAATGCTTGCAAAGATAATAGAGGAAGATTAAGAGTTGCTGCTGCGGTTGGCACAAGTGCAGATTTTCTAGACAGAGCGGCAGCCTTGATTGAAGCTGGTGTAGATATCTTAACTGTAGATACGGCACATGGACATTCAAAAGGAGTGATTGATGCGGTAAAACAAATTAAAAAAACTTTTAACATTGATGTAATTGCAGGAAATATAGCAACAGCAGATGCTGCCAAAGCATTAATAGATGCTGGCACTGATGCAGTTAAGGTTGGTATAGGGCCTGGCTCAATTTGTACTACAAGAATAGTTGCAGGGGTGGGCGTGCCGCAATTATCAGCTATTTTGGATGTAACAAAAGCATGTAAGAAAAAGAATATTCCTTTAATTGCAGATGGTGGTATTAAATATTCTGGAGATTTTGCTAAAGCTATTGCAGCAGGAGCGGATGTTGCAATGATTGGCGGATTATTTGCAGGCACTGATGAATCTCCTGGTGAGATGATTTTATATCAAGGAAGATCATATAAATTATATCGTGGTATGGGCTCTATTAGTGCTATGGCTAAAGGCTCTGCAGATCGTTATTTTCAACAAGATGTTAAAAAAACTTATAAATTAGTTCCAGAAGGTGTGGAGGGTAGAGTACCTTATAAAGGATCAGTGTCAGATGTAATACATCAGTTAATCGGTGGTCTTAAAGCGTCAATGGGTTATTGTGGAAAATCAGATATTTCGCTTATGAAGCAAAAGTGTCACATGATCAAAATAACAAACGCAGCACTTAAAGAATCTCATCCACATGACATTACTATCACTAGAGAAGCTCCTAACTATGGAACAAAGTAGTAAATAATAACAAAACTACACATAATACAACCTGCAATTGAAAAACTATAAATTATTTTGATATTTAGCTTGCTATAATGCGTGAAATAACTATATAATACTCATTTAAAATGTGTGATAATCTTAATAATGTTTAAAAAAATATTTTGTAACAGAAGAGTTTTAGTTATTAGTGATGATGACATTAAGAGTTATCCATTAACCGCTAAGTCACAATCTCTTATAATTATAGGCTTATTAAGTTTTATATCATGGGTTTCATTTTCTAGTGGAAAATATTTTACTTTTAAACAATTAATCTCAGCAAAGGAAGCGGAAGTATATCAAGCAAATTTAATTAATTTAGATTTGCAAACTAAAATAGATAGCCTGCAAGGTAATTTAGTTAAGTTAAATGAGTATTTTGATACAGTTAAAGAGTTTGATTATAACAAGGATGAGTTAAGTGATAAAAGAAGCAAGCTGGAGAAAAAAGAAAAAATTACCTATAAAATAAATGAGATAGATTCTCCTTTTGGTAATTCAAAGAATAGCTCAAAAAGAATATCTGGCGCAAAAAAGGAAAAAATTGTTGAAGATATTAATAGTAACACATTAGTAAGAATTAACTCTTTAAAAGAAATTATAGCAATAACTGGTTTGTCAATTAACGATTTTAATGTAACTGATAAAAATACTAAGAAAGTAGTAGAAAAGCTTTTTAATTCATCTAATTTAGGTGGACCTGTGACTGATAACATTACTGGTCTCACGCATGATGAAGAGCAGCTTAATTTAAAGCTTAATTTTAGTGAGAATATAGAAGAGTTAATGTATATAGAAAACTTCTTTAATTCCATTCCAATTGGTAGCCCAATGAAGCGTTATTATATTTCGTCTAGATATGGAAAAAGGTATGATCCTTTCACAAAAAGAGAAGCAAATCATTATGGAACTGATTTTGCAGGGCCATATGGTGCGGCAATTTACAGTACGGCACCTGGCATTGTTAAATTTTCTGGTAGAAAAGGAAGTTATGGTAAATTCATAGAAATTGATCATGGTTTTGGTATAGTAACCAGATATGGACATTTGAGTAAATTATCGGTCAAGAAAGGAGAGAGAATTTTGCGCGGTGATATTATTGCAAAACAAGGTAATACGGGTAGAAGCTCTGGTCATCATTTACATTATGAAGTTAAGCTAAACGATAAATTCTTTAACCCAGAAAAATTCTTAAAAGCAGGTAAATATGTTTTCTAAAAAAAATAAAACTATCAATAACAACATTGTGGAAGTAACAAATTTTGCAAGTAAAAAATCTATACCCTCAATAATAGTATCAGATTTAAATATTAAGGGTGATTTGATTAGCGAAGGAGCAATAGAAATAGGAGGTATAGTAACAGGTAACATAAAATGTAATTTTGTTACTGTAAGAAGGGGGGCTAAGATAAAAGGTAATATAATAGCAGATAACTTAACCATTAATGGTGATGTAGAAGGAATAATGCAGGCCAAGCATCTAGCAGTAACAGCTACAGCTAAGGTTAAAGGAGCTTTAGAATATGGTTTTTTAAATATTGAGGCTGGAGCTAATATTGATGGTAAATTAGTAAAGAAACAATATGAAGAGTTAAGTATAATACAAGATGTTAATAAGCTAAATAACATATGTGAAGCTAACAATAAGAATACAAATATCCTAGAGCTTGAAAAGCAAGACATATTAGATGTTTCTAAAAAAATAGAAAAA
>JABIRX010000045.1 GCA_018667735.1 Alphaproteobacteria bacterium
AAAGCAAATAATAAAAAAAATATCATCAATGGTGAAAATATTTTAATTCATAGAGATGGAAATTATAATAACAGCTTAACAATTAGTTATGAGATTTTGCCAACAGCATATGTTAGCACTATAAATATAAAAAATAATTATGATCGTAAATTACCCTATGATTTAGAGTTAAGATTAAGCCTTACATCTGAATTTCCAGCTAAGAAAGAGGAACGCTATATTACTGAAATGTCCTTCAGTAAAAAAATCAAAAAAGCTCTACGCACAGGATTGAGCCTTAAGCATAGTAGTGATACGGGAGAATATATTGCATCTTTTAATATTGACTTTGATGGTAGCACTCTAATTTTTAGGGAAAAAAATGAAAATAAAATCATCATAGAAGATGACTACCAAGCTGATAAAGGCTTAGTAACTCTTACCTCGTTTATAGATGCAAACCACAATAATACTTATGATGATGGTGAAGAAAAATTAGAAAATATTAGATTCTTATTTAACAATGCAAAATCAACTCTTTCAGATAAAAATGGTATCTCTGTTATTGGGAATTTATCGGAAACAACAATTTACGAAGTAATATCTGACAGTTCAGAAAGTGATTATTTTGACTTAATTACAAAAAAAGAAAATTTTTATGTTTTACCTAGAGCAGGAAATATTTTGTCATTAAATATTCCCTTTATTAAAGTTGGTACAATTGATGGTAATTTATATTTTAATAATACAGCAGTAAGTAAAGCAAAAATCTTGTTATTAAGTCAAGATGGCAAACAAATAAGCAGCTTTGTCACTGATATTGACGGCTTTTTCTTTTTTCCTGATATTCCAATTGGAGAATATATAATTTCTCTATCAGAAAATACTCTTAAGCGACTAAATCTGCAAAATAATATCACTGTTCCAGTTACTGTTACAGAAACAGAACTCTATGTTGAATATTTTGATATTGAAGTTAAGGATTTTATTCAATCCGATATCACAACAGACCTCAAAAAGGAACTAAGCCTAAATCAGCTAAAAGCTTCTAAATATCAAGTAGTATTCAGGCCCACAAAATACCATCAAAATGTCGCAGATTATTTTAAATTATTGCAAGAACAAATTAATTTTATATTAAATAATAAAACAGCCACAATTAAGCCAACTGAACAAGTAAATAAAGAAATTCTTAGTACTCTAGAAGTAAATAATATCAGCTCTATGAGAAGCGCTAAATTAATTTGTCATGAGATTAACAAGAGATATAAAATCAAATGTTCAGTGCAAACTAAATTAAGTTTAAATAAAAAATTTAACTCAAAAGAGAATATAGAATTATTCAAAGATTATTTGCAAGATTGCGTCGATAAAAGATTTATTAATTCTGGTTATTTTTATGAAAAAAAGATTCAAAATAAAGCTAAAAATAACTTTCATTATAAGTTGGACTTTATTAGTGAAAATCTTCCTTTAAACAAATCCTTATCTCTTTGCAAGAAAATTGGCACCAGAGAAAACATCTGTAAGGCTGAGCCAATTATTAAGCTAAAAGAATCTTTTAATGAGGATAATTTTATTGAAAAATTCAACAATATCAGAAGCTTACTAGTAGAACTACCATTTAATATTGATGTAAAGAATTATGACATGACTCAAAGTGAGCAATATTATCATTTAACTATTGGTGAATTTCAATCACATCTTGAAGCACAATTATTTTGTAGCAATATGATGTTAGATAGTTCAAAATGTAGGGCGATAGAAATATTTGAAGCTAACTAAATGAATTACCCAAAAATAAAGACCTATTTATCTATTAGGTTCATCGCCATTTTTACTAAAGTCATGTTAGCAATAATGTTGCTTACATTATTTATTGATGTTATCGAATTGGTACGACGCTTTAGCGATAAAAACCTCAGCTTTTTAAATATTCTAGAATTATCAATTTTGAAACAACCTGAATTATATCAGGAAATTTTACCTTTTATTATTTTACTTGCTTCCATAATATTTTTTATAAAATTAAGCTCCTCAAATGAATTAACTATCTTGAGATCATCAGGTCTTAGCAGCAAATCAATATATTTTATTCCCATATTTATTATTTTTATTATTTTTCTAGGTGAAATTTTTTTACTTAACCCTTTAACAAACTTCAGCAAACAAAAATATCAATATAATATTAATAATTACCTTAATCACAAAGCAGCCACTATAAAGGCAGAAGATGTGTGGTTCAAAGCTAAAAGCGAAAATTACAAAATCATTTTAAATAGTGCTAAAATTAGCTTAGAAGATGACAAAACTATCTTTCATAATTTAAGCCTATTATATTTAGACCATCCTAAAGTAAGATTTATTAACAGTAATACAGCAACTTTACATAACCAAAATCTAACTTTAATTAATAATGATTTATATGGTAAACAAGAGCAACTTCAAAGCTCGGCTTTGCTAGTTTTGGAAACTGATCTTTCCATTACTAAAGTTAAGCAAGTTATGGCTACTAAAGACAAAGCTAAAGATCAAAGCCCTAATATAATTTCTATTATTAGTAGTTTAGCTAAATATCAATCTAATAATGATTTTACAAATAGGCAGCAATTAGTTTTATTGAGCAATATATTAGCTAAGCTTCTTTCATATTTAATAGTTTTTCTACTAGCTGCATATTTTTGCGTTCTACCACCCAGATACAATAAAAAAACCATCAATATAACTATCACTATTATCATTGGTTTTGCGATGTTTTTCTTATTGAGTGTTTTTTATAATTTTACTTTAAGTAATAAAATATCTATATTTTATGGGATATGGCTACCTAATTTGATCTTATTTTTTAGCATGCTTTATTTACATATTAGAAAAGAATTAGGTTATTTATTATGGACATAATTGAAAAAAGGTTACTTACAACTAATTGGTTCACCGAACTTAGAAATAAAATTTGCCAAGAATTCGAAAAAATTGAGCAAGAATATGCAACTGCTAACCCTATTAAATTCTCCTATAAAAAATGGACTAGACCAGGAGGGGGTGGAGGTGAAATGGGCATGATGAAAGGCAAAGTTTTTGAGAAGGTAGGGGTTAATATTTCCACTGTACATGGCGAGTTTTCTGAGGAAGCACAAAAAAAAATTCCTGGTTGCGAAAATAACCCTAATTTTTGGGCTAGCGGTATCTCTTTAGTTGCACATATGCATTCACCCTTAGTACCTGCTATTCATTTAAATACTAGATTTATTAACACTACCAAAAATTGGTTTGGCGGAGGTACTGATTTAAATCCAGCCATAGAAGATAAAGACGATATAGAGAAGTTTCATCAAACTCTTAAAGTTTGTTGCGATAAATATAATCTTGCATATTACCCTAAATATAAAAAATGGTGTGACGAATATTTTTTTATTAAGCATCGTAATGTATCCAGAGGTGCTGGTGGTATTTTTTATGATTATTTAGACTCTGGAAGTTTTACCAATGACTTTGCTTTCACGCAAGATGTGGGAAAAAGCTTTCTACAAATCTACCCTGAATTGATCAGAAAGCATATGCATAGAAAATATAGCGAAGCAGATAAACATGAGCAATTAATAAAGCGCGGTCTATATGCTGAGTTTAATTTATTATATGATCGTGGCACTAAATTTGGCTTAATGACCGAAGGTAATGTAGAAGCAATATTAATGTCGCTACCACCTCTTGCAAAATGGTCCTAATAGTACTACTAATTAATTATAAACAATATAGTTTAAGATGAATGTTTCATTAATCATTTTTTATATAGCAACTTCTAGCTTATTACAAAATATTAATCCCACAATTACCGCACAGTTAAATGGTGGCAATTTTGAGCAAGCATTAGAATTTATAGAGTGTAATCATCAGCAAGAGAACTCTTCTCCTACTACTAATTTAGCAGATTATTGCGCAGACCTAATATATAAAAAAGTAAAGGGCGATAATAATAATCAAGAAAATAATCCTTCAGCCAATGTTCCAAATGTAGAAAACAACATAATATCTAACGCAAATCTTGGTCCACATAATTTAGATTTTCTAGCTCTAGAAAATGATTTAGCAGAAAAGTTTGAAGAAAAAACAAGTGAAGAAACAGGCAAAATATCTACATTAGATGACAGCTACTTAAGTAATGATGATAATGTTATAATTGATTTAAGTCAGGAATTTACCAAAGAAAACGCACAGATATTAAATGCTGCAGCAGAGAAAAACACCAACTCTACTGAAGATCATAAGATCATTACAAAATCTAAGATAGGGCAAATAAATAGTGACAATTTAGTGCCTAAAATGACTCCTGAAGAAGTGCAAATGCTACAGGATAATGGCGAAATCACAGAAGATTTAGGCCAAAATGATTATTTAGAGCTTGATCAAGATAGTTTTGTAAATGAGGAAAACTTAAAATCTAATTCAGATAGTGGTATCAATAATATTGATCATTTAGTAACTGAAGCTTTAGAAGAAGATTATATAAAAGATAGTGTCAAACTGACTGATGAAATCATTACTACAGATAACATAGATGCTCCAGTATTAGAAGATAACTTAATTATAGATGAAGTAAAGTTTAGCTCAATTACTCAAGAACAAGTTACTTATGATGACAAACTAGATGTTTTAGCAGAAGATAATTTAATCATAGATGAAGCAGAGATTAGTTCAATCACTCAAGAGCAAGTTACTTATGATGACAAACTAGATGTTTTAGCAGAAGATGGTT
>JABIRX010000046.1 GCA_018667735.1 Alphaproteobacteria bacterium
CAAAAACCAATTTGCCAGTGATGAATTTGATTAAAGCATCATAATTTTGAGATAAAACAACTAAAAATGATAAATCACTCTAATTAGTTTGATCGATATGATTGATGTAGACTTGGTTAAAATACTCATCAATTAAGCTCTCAAATTTTGCTCATCGTAATGGCGGAGAGGACAGGATTCGAACCTGCGAGACGTTGCCGTCAACACGCTTTCCAGGCGTGCGCCTTAAACCACTCGGCCACCTCTCCATAAAAAAATTTAACTTAGCTTAGCAGCTAATAATAAAAAAGCCATATTATTACTAAATAATACGGCTTGATTATATTTTTGAAAAATGAAATTTATTCAACTATTTCATTATCATTAAAAAAGAATGCAATCTCAATAGCTGCGTTTTCTGCTGAGTCAGAACCATGTACAGAATTAGCTTCAATTGATTCAGCAAAATCTTTTCTAATAGTACCAGCGTCAGCTTCTGCTGGGTTAGTAGCGCCCATTACCTTACGGTTTAAAGCAACCGCTTCTTCACCCTGTAAAACTTGAACTACAACAGGTGCTGAAGTCATAAATTCAACCAAGCTGTTGTAAAAAGGTCTTTCGTTATGCACAGCATAAAATTCTTCAGCTTGAGCCTTAGTTAATTGAAGTCTTTTTTGTGCGATAATAGCAAGACCTGCAGCTTCTAAATATGAGTTAATTTTACCTGTAAGGTTTCTTTTAGTTGCATCAGGTTTGATAATAGAAAATGTTCTTTGTATAGCCATAATAAATATAAATTAATTTTGTGTCTGCTTTATAATCAAGAAGATTGAGCTGGTCAAGCATTCAGTTGTAACAATAGCATAACTATTTATAGTTAGTTATTTACAAAATTAGGAATCTGAGCAATAATATTTGCCAATTCAATATTATTATGATGTTCAGCCAAAGTGAAAAATTAATAGCATTTAGGTTTTTTTGCTCCAAAAGAAAAGAAAAATTTATCTCAGTTAATACAGTTTTTGCCTTTTTAGGTATAACCCTTGGCGTGGCAACCTTAATTATTGTTATGAGCGTAATGAATGGCTTTAGAGTAGAGCTAGTAAAAAGAATTTTAGGAGTAAATGCACACATAACCATTTATAGCTCTGAAAAAAATTTAAATGATTATGAAGAGTTAATCTCAGAACTAGAAAACATACCTGAAATTTTAACCGCAAACCCCATCATAGACACACATGGTATGATCACCAAAGGTGAAATAGCAGCAGCAGCTTTAGTTAAAGCTATGCACAAAATTGATCTAGTAAATAAAAAGTTAATTTCAAATAATATAGTTGCTGGAAATTTAAATAATTTTGCTAATTCAGGACAAATTGTAATTGGTAATCGCTTAGCCAGAAAATTAGGCGTAGTAATAGGGGATAAAGTAAATTTAATTGCACCAAATAGTAATAAAACAATTTTTGGCATTGTACCAAGGTTAAAAGAATATCAAATAGTAGCAATCTTTAGAGTGGGTATGCATGAATATGATTCTAACGCTATCTTCATTCCTTTTGAAATTGGCCAAACGCAATTTGGGTTCAAAAATTCAGCCTCCGCAATCGAAATTATGACCAACGATTCAGAAAATACCTTAATTATTGGTAACAAAATCTATAATCAACTTATGCCAGTTAATAAAGATATTGTTGTTAATGATTGGCAAGATATGAATCACAGCTTTATCAATGCTTTAAAGGTGGAAAGAAATGTAATGTTTTTGATTTTGTCTTTAATAATAATAGTAGCAGCTTTTAATATCATATCTTCGCTTATCATGCTAGTTAATGATAAAGTTAAACACATAGCGTTGCTTAGAACTATGGGTATGTCGCAAAGATCTATTACTAAAATATTCTTTATAAATGGTGCTTTAATAGGTGCTATAGGAACTATATTAGGCTCTCTAGTTGGCGTGTCATTTGCCTATAATATAGATACCATTAAGCGGTTCTTAGAAAAATTAACTGGTGCTACTTTATTTGACCCTATTATTTATTTTTTAACAGATTTACCAAGTGAGGTAAATTTATTTACAGTTGCTATAGTAGCAACAGTATCATTGTTAATCTGTTTTTTAGCGGCAATATATCCAGCCAGAAAAGCAGCTAAATTAGAACCAGCAGAGGTGCTTCGTTATGAGTAATATTATTGAAATTACAAATTTATCAAAAATTTTTAAAGAAGGCGACAGCAAATTAGCAATCCTAAAAAATATTGAATTAAATATCAAAAAAGGAGAAGATTTGGCTATAGTTGGACCTTCTGGTTGTGGAAAAACAACTTTGCTACAAATTATTGGCTTGCTAGATAGCCAAACTAGCGGTGAGTTAAAATTTTTAGGTCAAAATATTACAAAATCAAATGATAAAATTAAAACTAATTTACGCAAAAAAAATATTGGTTTTATTTATCAATTTCACCATTTAATGCCAGAATTTACAGCTTTAGAAAATGCAATTATGCCATTGTTAATTAATGGAGTTAATAAAAAAGAAGCAATAATTCAAGGTAAAGAAATGCTTGCCAATCTTGGCTTGGCAGAATCATTTAACAAAAGGCCAAGCAAATTATCTGGTGGCGAAAAACAAAGAGTTGCGGTAGCTAGAGGGATGATACATAAACCAGATATTCTGTTAGCAGATGAACCTACAGGTAATTTAGATCCAGAAAATGCACATAAAATTTTCGAAATGTTTTTAACTCAGGTAAAAAAAGCTAAGCAAACTACTATTATAGTTACGCACAATCTTGAATTAGCTAAAAAATTATCAAAATCTATTACCATAAAATCAGGTAAAATAGCTAGAATTTAAGCGCTAAAGCTATCTTGTTATTGCGGCTTATCTCTGTTGTTAGATTATCTTTAGAACGCTCATATTTAAAGATATATTCTATGTTGATCATTTTATTTATAGGATATTCTAAAGAAAATTTGCTTTTAATAATTTCACTTTCATGATCTTTTATTATGCTATGTGAAGTGTGAAGCTCTAATTTAGCTAGCTTTTCAGTGTAACTAATTTTAGGCATATATATATAGTGAAGATCAGAACTTCTTCGCTGACCAACTGACAATTGTGCTGAAAATTCCCTTTTAGCATAATCTTTATTTATGCCAGCTCCCATAGTTATTAATTTGAAATTTTGTTCTACTGAAGTGGCAAACTCATCATATTTATGACGGTAAAATGCAGTCGCAAATAAATCATTTTGGTTAAAATATTTTAACTCATGTTCATAATCTATGAGGTCTTTAGTTTTTTCAAATTTCTGTTCTATTAAGCTATAATTTCTATCTATATTTAGTTCAATTTCTTGACTATATTTTTTTTTATCGTCTTTTTGCTTAAATTTAAGTAAATATTCATTTTTTTTGCTATTGTGATCAGAGTCCACTTCTATGGAGGCTGTTAGTTTGTTTTTATCTGCATATGCATGATTAACAAAAAGAAATATTAGCAATATTATTCTAATAAACATTATTTGGTGTGGTAAATATTTTTAAATTATTTTAATATATGCATCCTAAGCAAGCAAGCTTTACTTGACCAAAGGCTTACTGCTTCTATATTAAAAATAAAAATTAGACCAGTGTTTAAATTACCCCATTCATATCAAGGATTAACTGTTTCAGAACTACCAACAAATAGTAATTTTTATGTATTAGACAAAATTGCAAATGAAACAAATAAAAATATTGTTTTTGTTGCAAGTAATGATCTAGAAGCGCAACGAACTTTTAACATAATCAGCAATTTAAAAACTAATTATAAGCCATTATTATTTCCCGCGTGGGATTGTTTGCCTTATGATCGTGTGTCACCAAACAGTCAAATTACGGCTATAAGGTTAAACACTTTATATGAGCTGGTAAATAGTAAAAATAAGCATATTTTAATAACCACTTCTAATGCAATTTTAACCAAAATATTACCCGCCAAAATTATCAAGAATTCTAAATTAAAATTAGCAATTGGTAATGAATATAAAATATCTGAATTAACTAGATTTTTAGTGGCAAATTCTTATTTACGCGTAGAGCAAGTAAATGAAGTAGGGGAGTTTTCAGTTAAGGGGAGTATAGTAGAATTTTTTCCCACTGATTTAACCAACCCAGTTCGTTTAGATTTTTTCTCTGATAAGTTAGAATCTATCAGAGAGTTCGACCCGCTTACACAATTATCATTAAATAAAATTAATCATGTAAGCTTAGTTGCGGCACATGAGATTATTTTAAACCAAGAAAATATTGATAATTTTAGAGCAAATTATAGAAAGAATTTCAACATAGATTACCAAAATGATCATTTATATGAGTCTATCTCAGATAGAAGGATCTATCCTGGTATGGAGCATTGGTTACCTTATTTTTACCAAGAAAATTTAGTATCAATTTTAGATTACATTAAAGAACCAGTGCTAATCTATAATCAGCATTTTAATATTGCAGCTAATGAAAGGCTTGATGCTATTTGGGATTATTATAATTCAAGAAATTCAATAAAAAATCTGGCTAATAATGATATTTATCATCCAATTTTACCAGAGTTGCTATATCTGGATAGAAATGAAATAGATGATTTGATAAATTTTAAACATAAAATTATTTTTAATAATTATGCAGCTAAGAATGACTTTTTATTAGAAAGTAGAATAAAAAATATTCCAAATTTTTATGATATAAGTAAAGCAAAACAACAGGCAGTTTTTGTTTGCTTAATTAATTTTTTACAAGAAAGATTACTTCTAAATAATAAGGTGACCATAAATTTATGTGCCTATAGTGAGCTTACACTTAGTCGGATGCAAGATATTTTTACAGAATATAACACAGCTACAGAAACTAAATCTATAAATATTAACTTAATAAATTTTCTAAAAATACCTCTAGAGCAAGGCTTCTTTGATGATCGAGTTATTTACGTAACAGAACAAGATTTATTTGGTAATAAAGTAATTAGGGCAGAAAGCAAAAAGAAAAAAGCAGAAAAGCTTATTTTAGAAGCAAGCAGCATTTCAATTGGAGAATATATTGTACATAGAGAACATGGTGTGGGAAGATTTCTTGGTTTAAAATTATTAAATGTAGGTAAGGTTGAACATGAATTTATGTGTTTAGAATATCTAAATAATGATAAATTATATTTGCCTGTAGAAAATTTAGATCTAATTAACCGTTATGGTTCAGAAAGCGACTTAGTAAAATTAGATAAATTAGGCTCAAGCTCATTCCAGGAAAAAAAGGCCAGACTTAAAAAAAGAATTAAAGATATTGCCGCAGATTTACTGAAACTTGCTAGCTTAAGAGAACTTAAAAAGTCGCAAAGCTATATTGTAGATGAGAATATGCTACAAGAATTTGAAGCTAGTTTTCCATATCAAGAAACAGATGATCAATTAAGTGCAATCAAAGATGTATTAGATGATTTAGCCACAGGAAAAACCATGGATAGATTAATTTGTGGTGATGTGGGGTTTGGTAAAACAGAAGTAGCTATAAGAGCAGCTTTTATTGTATTAACTGCGGCAGTTACAAAGGAAAAACCACAAATAGCTATTATTGTGCCAACTACTTTACTTGCTAGACAGCATTATAATAATTTTGCAGAGAGATTTAAAGATTATGGCTTTGAGATTAGGCAATTATCTAGAATGGTTACCCAAACAGAAAGTAAAAAGACTCGAGAAGATTTGAAAGAGGGTAAAGTAGATATAGTTATTGGAACCCATGCCTTACTTGCTAAAAATATAAGCTTTAATAATTTAGCTATGGCAATTATTGATGAAGAACAACATTTTGGTGTGTCGCAAAAGGAAAAAATAAAAGCTTTGCGTGAAAATATTCATGTGCTTACCTTAAGTGCCACTCCAATACCTAGAACCTTACAAATGTCTTTAGGCGGTTTGCGAGATTTAAGTTTAATAGCTACGCCACCAATTGACCGGATGGCTGTGCGCTCTTTTGTCATGCCTTATGATTCAATGGTAATAAAAGATGCTATTATGCGTGAATATTACCGCAGTGGCAGAGTTTTTTATGTTTGTCCTAGAGTGAAAGATTTGGAAAGAGAAGCAGAAAAATTGCGTAAATTAGTACCAGATATTAAATTTGTGATTGCTCATGGTGGTTTAACTCCAGCCGCTTTAGATCAAATTATGAATGATTTTTGTGATGGTAAATATGATCTTTTATTATCTACTTCAATAGTGGAGTCAGGAATAGATATTTCTGTAGCAAATACCATTATAATTCATCATGCTGATAAATTTGGTTTAGCACAATTATATCAATTAAGAGGTAGAGTAGGTAGAAGCAAAATAAGAGCTTACGCATATTTTACTTTTGATAATAAAAAGAAATTAACAGATAAAGCAGATAAAAGGTTACAAGTTATGCAAACATTAGATGGTTTGGGTGCGGGCTTTTCTTTAGCTTCACATGATATGGATATAAGAGGTGCTGGAAATTTATTAGGTGAACAGCAATCTGGTCATATAGCTGAAGTGGGTGTAGAGCTATATCAAAATATGTTAGCTAGTGCAATTGCTGAATTAAAACTAAAACAAGAATCTGATAAAGAATCAGAGCTGCTAAAACAAGAATTTTCGCCAATGGTCAATTTAGGAATGTCAGTTTTAATTCCTGAAAATTATATTCAAAATGTCAATATGAGATTAGAATTCTACCGTAGAATTGCTAATTTAGAAACTAAAGAAGATGCAGATAAATTGCTTTTCGAATTAGAAGATCGCTTTGGTAAAATACCTAAAGAAGCAGAAAACTTAGTTGAAATTATCAATATTAAAAATAGCTGTAAAGAATGTTATATAGAAAAAATAGATGTAGGACCAAAAGCTTTGGTAGTTTCTTTCTTTAATGATAAATTTCCACAGCCAGAAAATTTGATGAATTATGTGTTAAGAAATAAGCTGAACACTAAAGTAAGAGCGGATAATAAATTAGTGATTAATATTTTAAGTGATCAAAGTGATCGAATAAAAATCACAACTAAGGTTTTAGCTGAAATATTATCTTTAATTTAAATACCTAACTAATATAATAGGGCAAATTTTACAGATAATTATGGATATAAATAAAATACCAGTTGGTAATGCACCAGAAGAAGTTAATGTTATTATAGAAATTTCAGCAGGTAGTGCACCTGTTAAATATGAATTTGATAAAGATAGTGGTGCTTTATTTGTAGACAGGTTCCTAACCGCAGCAATGTTTTATCCTGCCAATTACGGTTTTATTCCTCATACCTTGTCTGAAGATGGAGATCCAGCTGATGTTTTAGTTATATCACAAACTCCAATAATACCAGGCGCTGTAGTTGCAGCAAGACCAATAGGAGTTTTATTAATGGAAGATGAAAGTGGCTTGGATGAAAAAATAATCGCAGTACCTAAAGATAAACTACATCCTTTTACAAAAGAGGTTCAATCTTTAGATGATTTACCTGAAATAACCTTAAAACAAATTTCTCACTTTTTTGAAAGATATAAAGATCTAGAAGAAGGCAAGTGGGTTAAAGTTCAAGGATATGCAGATAAAAAGCGTGCTTTTGAAATTATTAATGATTCGGTAAAGAAAGCTGCCTAGTAAAAATTCAATTAACCAAGCTATTTATCAAAGCTGGCACAGAGGTTGCAAAGAAACCGATATTTTGCTTGGCGACTATGCTAAAGCAAAAATACATGATTTTAGTGAAGAGAAATTCAATCTTTATAAAGAGCTAATTGCTGAAAATGATTGGGACCTATATGGTTGGGTCATTGGTAAGCAAGAAACTCCAGAAAAATTTATAGATTTAATTGAAGAGATTAAAGAGTTTTCCTTCCGGAAATATAAAAATTAATATTTTTTGATTAAGGCTTTATTGCCTAAAAATTCTGTGAAATTCTTTTGCATTTTTATTTGCTCTGCACCTTTTTTACTCTTAAATGGGCCAATTATAACTTGTTTTAGAAGCTTATCGCCACTATTTATGTTCAGGATTGAGCTGTTGCCAAATTGCATTGCTTTGTTTTTTAATCTTTGTGCATTATCTGGGTTTGCGAAAATTCCTAGTTGAATAAAATAGTTGTTTAGAGGTTTTGCTTTAATATATATTTTGTCTTTTTCTAGGTTGTTAAGTTTTATATAAGGTTTTTTATAGCTTGCTGGAGATTTCTTCTTAGCTTTCTGATAGCTAAATTTACGATTAAAAAGCATATCTGTGCCAAGATTATCTTGATCTATGATCGATAAGGGTACAAAGCTAGGATTAATTAACCATTCATTAGTTCTAACAAATTCAATTGAATAATTTTTAGCTAAGAAATCTTTTTCAAACCCAAGTTGCTTGCTCTTAGAAGCGTTTTTATTTTTGTTTATAATTAGTGGCTTTTCGGTATTAGGATTAGCTTTTATTTTAGGTTCTTCTGTTGTTATGCTTTTATCAGAGTGTGTATCTACCGAGTTTAGGCTTAAGGCTAACGCTGGAGCTGTTATGGGTGATATTAAATTAGCTTTAGGGATTATGGCTGGTATAATTGAAGTTTGAGGTGAGTCTAATTTAGCTTCATTCACATTATTTGTTGCTAAATTTGTAGTTGGAGTGGTAATTATAGCTTCATCTATTTTATTAGAATTTAAAGGTTTTCTTTTAATAAGAAAACTTTCAAAAAGCCAAGGATTATTAATCGCTTTGATTGTTTGTAGATTTTTTTTAGCAAGAAATGGCGTATTTGCTATACTAATGATCTTAATCGGCTTTTTTTGCGCTGTAATATTAAAATATGTTTCTTTAAAATTCTTAAGACAAATTTCTTCAGCTGAAATAGAAGTGTTTATCTCATCATTATGACAAGGGAAATCTTTGATTTTAACTATTTTTAAATTAACAAGATTAACTTGGGTGAAATTTAACTTTGCGTCTTTTTCTGCCTTATCAAGAATTAGTGAATTTATGTGTTTGTCTAATAATTGATATAAAGCATTTTTGTCTAAAAATTTAGCAGTTTGTTTTAAGCGTTCTAATCTAGTTATATTAGCTACTTTTAGATTTTGTATAGCTGTGGTAAAAAAAGGAATGTTATTATATTGAATAGCAACTTCTAAAATATTTTTGCCTTCATTGTTTTTTAATAACATGTTGGGCGAATATTTTAATATTTCTAGAGCAATTTCGGTGTGCGCATGTTGCAGTGCCCGCATGATGGGTGTTTTACCCAGAAAATCTTGTTGATTGATATTAATATCTGCTTTTAGTAATAAATTAGAAATTTCTAAATTTCCAAGTCTTGCGCTGTAATGAAGGGCGTTTGCGCTGGCAATATCAATGTTATTCACATTTGCATTATATTTTAGCAGAATTTCTATAGCTTTGATGTTTTCTGTTTTACTTGCATATATAAGAGCGGTTTCTTCATTATCACCTTTTCCATTAGGATTAGCACCCGTATATAAAATGTTTTCTAATTGATTATATACATTATGATCAATCATTTTAATTAGCTCATTTGCATAGGATGATTGTGTTAATAGTAGTAAAATAATTATTAGTTTTTTCATCCGCTAATTTTTTGAAGCAAAGCTATATTATTAAATTATAATTACTATAGTAAATCTAAATTTAATAGCTTTTTTATGAAATTTTTAATTTTAATTTTTTTATCTTTTTTATCCTTATCAATAAAAGCAGATGATAACAAAGTTTTTAGCGAGACTTTAAAGAATAATTCATTAATAAAGCAATATTATTACAATTATCAGCAAAGCAAATATAATTCTAAAGTGGAATTATCAGAATATTTGCCAGAAATTAACGCAACTTACAATAATTATAAAAATAAATATGACAAAACAAGTAATAACCTAGAAGATAGTTATGCAGTTACAGATTATGGTTTGTCAATAGAACAAAAAATTTATGAGCTAGGAGCTGTAAAAAAGTTGGACGCAGCAAAGCTTAAAATTCGTCAAATTAAACTATCATTAGATAATCTGATATCTAATTTATTTCTAAAAGTAATTTCATTATCTTTAGATATTAAACTAAAAGAGAGTGAGTATATTTTCTTGAAGGCAAAATTAGAGTTATTGGAAGAAGTAAAAATTACAAGTAAAATTAAATTTGAAAATGGTTCTACAACAAAATTAGACTTTCTACAGGCCCAGACAGAATATCTAAAATTGCAAAGTGAATTAATAAAAAATCAGAAAGAGACAAAAATTTTAAAACAAAATTATTTTAAAATTACAGGTATTAGTTATTTAGGTGCAGATTTTACTGGGGATGATATAAAAATTGGCTCATTTGAGAATTTGCAATCTGAGATTAAACAAAATAATTTAGAATTAAAAATTTTTAAATTAGATAATAAAATCGTAAAATTAAAAACAGATATTTCATACAAAAATATCGCACCATCTGCTGATTTATATATAGATTATAATAGGTCAAATGGAGGGTTTTCTTATATGAACAATTCTACAGATACAAATAGCAACATTATTTATGGTGTAAAAGTTACAATACCATTATTTAAGTCAGGTGGTAATGTAGCAAATATTAACAGTGCTAAACAAGAATATACAGCAAACTCTTATTATTTAGAGGATAAGGTGAAGCAGCTTGATTATGATGTTTTTACATTATGGCAGGAAATTACACTTGCTAAAGAGCTTATTAAAACCCAAAAATCATATCTTAAATATACTGGAAAGACACTTGAAGTTGCAGAAAGTAATTATAACTATGGTAAGACTGATCTGTTAGATTTGTTGAGGGCACAGAATTTGGATTTAGAAGCTAAATATGAATTAGTTAAAGCAAAAAATCTTTTGATAATAAGTAAATACAAATATTTACAATTGAAAGGAGGGTTGCTAATGGATTATTTCAAAATTAAACTTGATTCTATAGCCAAAAAATACTAACATTAGATTTATTTATATATGGCAAACGTAAGCGAAACTTTAAACAAATTATCCACCTTAATAAATAGTGAGATGAATTTGGAATCTGAAAAAATTGAAACAACAAACAGCGATGATGGAGACATATTAAGCTTAAATGATGTAGTAGATTCTACAGGAGATGATTTACCTAATGATACAAACGAGTTCAATGCTGCTGACGAGCTTAACACTGTTGACGATGTTAATGATGATGTAACTTTAGAGTCTAATGAGAATATATCAAAAGTAGAAACTAATAGTGAAAAAATAACATCTAAATCCATAAATCATAAAGATAATTTAGCAGTTGAGCCTTGGCAAAAAGCAATAAAACAAGAATTAAAAGAATTTTCAAATATAGAAGATCAGAAAGAGGTAATAAATAAAGAACTTACTAACTTGGATTTAGATGAAGATTTTGGTTTAAGCTACGACTCAACCAAAGAATCTAATATAATGGATGATTTTGAAGATAGTTCGGAGTTTGAATCAGATGACATTCTAGATATTGAAAGCTTGGATAATATATTATCTGAAGAAAAAATGGCAGATTTAGAAGGTTTTGTAAAATCTAGTTTTATAGAAGATTTAAATGATGATAATGAGGATAATCCTAGTGATAGAATAACTAGTGAAAATGAAATATTAGTAAGTTCTGAAGTATTATCAGATAGTAAAGCTGTTATAGAAAATTTAAAAAATGAATTAGCTAATAAAGCTCCAAGCTCAAATAACATAGAAGACAAATACCAGTTTGATCTGGGTGCTGTTATTAAGCCTATGATAAAAGAGTGGTTAGATAAAAATCTGACTAAGATAGTTAGAGAAATTGTAGAAAAAGAAGTTAAAAATATAACCAAATAATTAATTTCTTTTGAAATATTATTTAATAACAAAGCCGTTATTAAAAATTTAATAAATTAATATAGTATTTAGCAAATAAGTATCAATTTTATCCTGTTATTCGAGTTTTCTGCTGCTTCCAGTATAGTAAAGAATTTAACTAAGATATTAACGGAACGTAGTGAAGGATAAAAGCTAGAGATTAATTAAATAATTACTCCCCCCTATATATAGTGGTGTTGTTGTCTGTTTCTTCTAATTTTATTTCATATAAGTTGTCAATTTCAGGTTTTAGCCATTGCCAAATAACATATGCAATGTTTTCAGCGGTTGGTACTAGAGTTTTAAACTCCTCAACATCGTCATTTAAGTATTTGTGATCCATTTTGACAAAAACTTTTTCTTTAATGATTTTTTTTAAATCGGTAAAATTTATTACCATACCAGTTTTTTCATCAATAGGGGCTTTGATTGTTACATAAAGTACATAATTATGGCCATGAATATTAGTGCATTTATCAAATATTGCTAGATTTTCCTCATGTGATAATGCATGGCTATATAATCTATGCGCTGTGCATAATTTTTCTTTTCTTTCTATGTAGACTATTTTTTTACTCATTGCTATTTATGGTTAAAATGGTTCCGTTAATATGTTTTGCTAAATTGTTATCACATAAATAAATAATAGTATCAGCTATATCTGTAGATGTTGTCTTTGTTTTTAACTCTGGTGCTGCTTTTTTTAACATGTTAGTAGCAACCGCACCTGGGGCTATAGCATTTACTCTAATATTAAATTCCTTACCTTCTACAGCAAGTGCTTCGGTTAATCCTGTTATGGCTGATTTGCTTGTTACATATGCGCTGTAACCGTGGAATTTAGTAAAGTTCTGTACTCCACCAAGTGAACTCATATTAATTATAACGCCTCCCTTACTAGACATAGATTGAAAGGCGTGCTCACAGCAAGAAATAGTGCCTTTTAGATTTATATCTAAGGTTTTTTGCCAAATAGCTTTATTAGCATCAATAAAATTATGTGATTCTAATATTGCTGCTGCATTTACTAGAATGTTAACTTTACCATAAATTTCGTCGCAGACCTTAAATAATTTTGTTACATCTTTATCTTGTGCTACATCACACACTACAAAATGTATTTGAGCTTTGCTATAACTTTGAAGAATTTCAGCTTTAGCTAATGCTAATTTAGCTTCATTTCTTGAGGCTATAAGAACTTTATAATTTAAATTACAAAATTTTTGTGCAGTAGCAAAACCAATACCCTCAGAACCACCAGTTATAATAACTATTTTACTCATACAACTCAAATAATCCAATATAGTCTATTTTTGCGATAAGTTTTTCTATATAATTAAGATTTTCTTTAGTACTTACTATCATATAGTTAATATTTTCTATTATTTTTTCTTCAAACAAGATTTTATTTGCAATAAATACCTGCTTACATTGCTCTAAAGTCACTTTATCTTTAAAATCTATGATAAGTTTTTGAGAGGTAATATTATTATTTATATATTTATAATTATTGATGTTTGGAAAAAACTGCTGGTTATTTCTAGTTATATCACAAATATTGGCAATTACAGAGCTTGCTGTAGGTAAACCACCAGCACCATGACCAGTTAAAATTGTGTCTAAAGCTAAATCACTTTTAATATATACTGAGTTTAACGCAGCATTTACAGATGAAATTGGATGATTGTTACTAACCATAAATGGCCTGACATAATGAGATATTTGTTTGTTATGCAATGAAGATTTTGCTAGTAATTTTATAGTACAGTCTAAAGCTTGAGCAAGTTTAAAGGATTTTTTTGAGATGTTTTTTATGCCTTTAATTTCTACTGATGAAAAATTTATTTCTGTGTTAAATGCTATAGCTGATAAAATAGCAATTTTATGAGCTGCATCAATTCCTTCAATATCTAAAGTGGGATCAGCTTCGGCAAAGCCCTTTTCTTGCGCTATTTTTAAAACTTCAGCAAAAGTAACATCTTTTTTAGACATTTCGCTAAGAATAAAATTACAGGTACCGTTTAAAATACCATAAATTTCACTAATTTTATTACCACTTAAATTATCATGTAAGGTTTTTATAATTGGCACAGCACCTGCTACTGCAGCTTCAAAATATAAACATGTATTATTCTTTTTTGCTATTTCAAACAATTCAGTTCCATGTTTTGCAATTAATGCTTTATTAGCAGTGATTACTTTTTTTCCAAGTTTAAGTGCTTGTAAAACTAAATCATAAGCAATACCATCGGCACCACCAATAAGTTCAATTATAACATCAGTAGATTCATTTTTTAATAAATCAAGTGGATTATTATGCCATTTTATATCTTTATATTTTCGTTCTGTTCTAGATGATATTTCAGTAACTACTGGCTTTATATTATTGCAATTTATTGTTAAATATTCTTGCTCATTGATTATATATTCCAGAACATTAGTTCCAACTACGCCAATACCTGCTATTGCTATTTTACAATTATTCAATGTAACCTCTTTGTTATTTATGATTCTAATAAGAGCTTTTTAATATTTTTAGCTCCTTGTCTTATTCTATTTTTATTCTCTACTAGTGATATTCTAACATAACCTTCACCATGTGCGCCAAAGCCATTTCCTGGTGATACGGCAACATTTGCCTTTTCTAAAAGTAATTTAGAAAACTCTAGCGAAGATAAAGATTTAAATTTTTTAGGTAATTTTGTCCAAATAAACATAGAAGCGTCAGGTATAGTAACATCCCAACCTGCTTCTTTAACTATATTTACAAAAATATCTCTTCGTTCCTTGTAAATATCTCTCATCATTGCTGGATATTCATCACATTCATTAATTGCAATGGTAGCTGCTATTTGTAATGGAGTAAAAATGCCATAATCTAAATATGATTTTATTTTAGTTATAGCCGAAATTAAGGTTTTGTTACCAACGGCAAAACCAATTCTCCAGCCTGCCATAGAATAAGTTTTACTAAGACTACTAAATTCTATAGCTATGTCTTTTGCACCCTCAATTTGCAAAATAGAGGGT
This sequence comes from Alphaproteobacteria bacterium, assembly GCA_018667735.1. Lineage (NCBI taxonomy): Bacteria > Pseudomonadati > Pseudomonadota > Alphaproteobacteria > Alphaproteobacteria bacterium. Next base: position 14,891 of record JABIRX010000046.1, read on the forward strand.
GGGGGGGTGTCATTAAAATAAATCTCAGAATATGCTAGGTCAGAGATAATGTAGATATTATGATATTTGCAAAATTGGACAAATTCAGCATAAAAATCCAAATCTACTGTTTGAGCCGTAGGATTGCAAGGGTAATTAACAATTACAGCTAAAGGCTTCTTTTTAACTTTTTCTACATATTTTTTAAAATTAATAAAAAATTTCTGTGGAGATGGATGCGGCATTTTTTTTACTTTAGCACCCGCTATAGTAAATCCCCAACTGTGAATGGGGTAACTTGGATCTGGTACAACAATTGTGTCATTTGGCCCTGATATTGCTAGAGCTAAACTAGATAAACCCTCTTTAGAACCAATAGATACAATAACTTCTGATTCAGGGTCTAACTCTACAGAAAAACGTTTTTTATAATAATTAGATTGCGCTTTTCTAAGGCCCTTTATTCCTCTAGATACAGAATAGCCATGTAGATCATTTTTTTGGCTAGTTGAGCGTAATTTATCTAAAACTTTATTAGGAGGTTTGTACATAGGATTACCCATGCCAAAATCAATAATATCAAAACCTTTGCTTCGATATGAATCTTTTAATTTGTTAACTTCAGCAAAAACATAAGAAGGTAATTTTTGAATGCGATAAAAATCAGTTTTCATAATAATTTATAATTTTATAAAAATAAATAGTTAGCTAGTTTATACTAGTTAAATTAAAACTTAGGTATAAAATTTTCACTTTTTTCTTGTTCATTATAAAGTCTTTTTTGGAGATTTAAATTATCTTCAAAAAACTTTTGCTCAATTTCGTTGTTATGGTTGAAAAAACTAGGGATTTTAACATTGCTATTAGGATTATTTGGCGAGAAAAAATCATTGTTAATAAGATTGAATCTTTCCCTAGTCTTATTACTAATGATTAAAGAGTTATCTTTTTTAGGCTTTTTATAATAAGGGTGAGTAGATTTAGTTATTTCAGGAAAGTAATCTGCTGCATTATAACCTGATGCTCTTGGTAATGTTCTAGCTTTATTATGAAAATTAGAATTTGCATAAGAGGCGCGGTTTAGATTCTGCTCAGGGGTTTTTCTGTTACGATTATGTTTATTATTTAAGTTGCTAAATTGATGCTTGCTTTCAGCTTGAGCTATGTTTGAATTGAAATTTCTTGGTTGGTTAGAGATGTTTTTTGGCGGTTGTCTAACTTGGTTAATATTTTGTCTAGTCATTATATCTGATGCTTTGGCTTGATTGTAGCGATGACTTTGTACTTTATTATATAAAGTTTGTTGTTGTCTTTGCTGATTTATTCTGGGTTGTGTATTTATGTTAGGGTTTGGTCTTTGATTATATAAATTACCTTGCTGTGGTCTTTGCTGATTTGTTATTGGCTTTGCATTAATGTTAGAGTTTGGTCTTTGATTATATAAATTGCCTAGCTGTGGTCTTTGCTGATTTGTTATTGGCTTTACATTAATGTCAGAGTTTGGTCTTTGATTATATAAATTGCCTTGCTGTGGTCTCTGCTGATTTGCTCTTGGTTGACTAAATCTGGAGCTATTTGATGCTGAATTCACTTGTTTGTTTTGATTTACAGGGCGAGTTGAAAGCTTATTACCATATTGAGAAAAACCTTTAACCTTATCCATTTCAGTTTGTGTAGGGTCAATGTTATAATCTACATAATTAGCATGTGGATATTTGCCGTATGTGTCAGGATGACAGGAGTTAACCAAGATCATAAATGAAATTATAAGAATCTTTTTCATATTATTTTTCACTTATAATGATTGAACTTTTAAAACCTTCTAATTTTAACTTATTTAGAATATTTCTGGCTTCTGAGAGCGAATGATAAGGCCCTAACTTAATTTTAGTTAAACTTATGTTATTCTTTGATTTTTTTTCTGAAAATACTTTTTTGAAATTTAATGAAAGTTTTCTTTCTACATTCTCAGCATTTTGTCTGTTTGAATATGCACCTATTTGAATAAAAAAGTTATTTTTGTGTTTTTTGCTAACATTTGAGTTGTTTTGCTGGGTGATTTCTTCTTGTCTAGCTACTGTTCTCATTTTAGTTTGAGCTGGTTTGTTTGTAGTTTTGCTCTTATTACTCTGCTCGATAATAGAGCGCTTTAATTTAGCTATGTTATTATTGGAGACTTCGTCATAAAGTTTTATTGGAGCTTGTTTGTTATTTGCCTTGCCATTCAAATATCCTGTTTGAACCCTAGATCTGGGTTTTACTTGGTTTTCATTGTTATTAGTTAAATAGATTTTGTTTTTTTTAGGAATAAAACTATCTCTTTTTGGGTCTTGCTTTTGTAAGATACAAGAATTAAGCAATAAAATATGTAACAATATAAATAGCTTGATATTATTTGAATTTATTCCCATAAGATAATGTTAAAATATTGCAAATATTATAAAATGTTCTTAACTAAATAACAATATTTCTTTTAGTAAACTCATGAATTATGAAATTATTTTTTCTTACTTTATAAATAGTATTTTTGCCATGGGCTGGGGCAGTTTTGCCACCATGGCTGTATATAGGCTGGCTAATAATGAGCCTTGGATAGGTAGGCGTCCATTTTGCCCAAGCTGTAAGCATAATTTGAGCTTTATAGATTATATTTCAATAATATCATATTTCTTACATGGAGGAAAGTGCAGATATTGCAAGGCCGAATATGAATATCGAAATATTTATTTTGCCACTGAATTATTAATTTTAATTTATTTTACTGTAAGCTTTTACTTTAATAAATTTGATGAAATTTACATTTTAAATGCAGGAATCATAATTTCAGCAGTTATTTATAGTGTAATTTATTTTATTACGCAAAAATCTTCAGGTAAAATGCTAATAATGCTGTTCTTTTGTGTTTGTTTAAAGCGTGTTTACCTTGATGACACAATATATGACTTCTTTTATGGTGCATTATTGCTTAGCTTATTTGCTATATTAATACGTTATTTGTATTTTTTCATAAGTGGCAATCTAAAAGAGGCAAGTGATTTTCTTGAATTTAAACCAGAGGATCGTTTTGCAAATAATAGCTTTGTACCAGTTAAAATAGCATTTATTTGTGGTGCTATGCTAGGTGCTACCAATATAAATCTAGAGGCAGTTTTAATCTTATCTAGTTCGTTTTTTATTTTTCCTAAATTAAAATATTCAGTAGCTATATTTGTTAATATGATTGTAATTTTTTCTATATTTATTTAAGTGACTTTATTAAATTGTAAAAAACTTTCAATTTTATACCGAGGTAAAAAGCTCGTAAATAATATTAATTTTAGTCTAAATAAGAATGAAACGCTAGCAATAGTCGGTGAAAGTGGTTCTGGAAAATCACTATTAGCAAAAGCGTTATTAAAGTTAAATAATGAGGAAGTATTTACATATAGCAATGAATCAGAAGTTAGCTTTTTAGGTCAAAATATTTTTCATTTGCATACAAAAGAAATACAAAAAATAAGAGGAAAAAACATAGGATTAGTTTTTCAGGACCCGTTTTTATCTTTAAATCCTGTGCATGACATAACATGGCAAATAGAAGAATTATTACTAAATCATAAAATTTATACCAAGTCAAAAGCGCGTAAAATGGCACTGGATATATTGGCTGAAGTGGGTTTAGGAGATGTTTTAACTAGGGCAAAGAAAATTTATCCACACCAATTATCTGGCGGGCAAAGACAAAGAGTTAATATTGCTTTAAACATAGCTGCCAAACCAGATATTTTAATAGCAGATGAGCCCACAACAGCTTTAGATCCAGATACTGAACAAGAAATAATATTATTATTACTTAGTTTGCAGCATAAATATCATATGTCTTTAATTTTTATTACCCATAATTTAAAATTAGTAGAGCAAATAGCAGATAAAATATTGATTTTAAAGGATGGAGAAGTAGTTGAAGCTGGTGAAAGTCAAAAACTTTTTAAAGATCCACAGAAAAAATATAGTAAACAATTATTAGCAGCGCAAAATTTTGATTTTAAACTGCAAAAATATTATAAGGAAGTGGCTTTAAATATAGATAATCTGTCCCTTAGTTATGAACAGCAAAAATTCTTACAAAAATTGCATATTCCGATATTAAATAATATTTCACTAAAGTTACATGTTGGCCAAACCATCGGTTTAATTGGAAAAAGTGGTTCGGGTAAAACATCTTTAGCTAAAGCCATTTTACAATTTATCAATTACAAAGGAAGTGTAATTATAGGTGATGTAGATTTAAAAAAATTAACTAAAAATCAATTGCGAAGGCAGAGAAAGGATATGCAAATAATCTTTCAAGACCCTTTTGCAACCTTAAACCCTAAAATGACAATCAAGGAATCTATAAAAGAGGTGTTACATGCACATAATCTTAAGAATAGTGATGAATTGATGTTGGAGGCTATTAAACAAGTTGGTTTAAATGAAGATATACTTAACAGATTTCCTAATCAATTTAGTGGTGGACAAAGACAAAGAATTTCCATTGCAAGAGCAATAATATTAAAGCCAAAATTTCTTATCTTAGATGAACCTACTGCTTCCTTAGATGTAACTTCACAAAAAGAAATTTTGACCTTATTATTAAATCTGCAAAAAAAATTAAAAATTTCATATTTGTTCATTACACATGATATTGATATTTTGAATTCTTTTGCGCATGAAATATATAAGATCTGCAACAAAAATTTAATAAAACTAGGCTAAATTTATTCTTTAAGAATAAATTTAGCGCTTATTGTAGGAGTTATAATAGGGGTAACGATTATAATAATGCTGGTTATTTTGCGGTCTAAAATTATTTTGCTTTTGAATATTTGTATTAATATGTTGCTTAGGTAAATTATATTCAGGTGGTGTATATTGATAATAATAACCATTTTGAAATGGATCATATTGCTTTGACCTATAGTTAGAGTTAGAACATGATGATAATATAAATAAGTAAGCAATAATAATTGCTATTTTATGATACATAAAACTAGTTTAATGAATTAAATGGATTGAGATTATAGGGTATGTTCGGGGAAATAAAAAAGTAGCCTAGAGGCTACAGCAAGCGCAGCAAAAAAAAGAAGTTTTAGAATATATTTTGTGTGCTATATTTTTCATATGGCTATTTTCTACAGTTAATATATAATAATGTCAAATTTCTTTTCTAAATATGAGTAAAAATAATATTATAATAATTTCTGCTTTTAAATCAGAAATAGAGTTTTTATTGAAAAGATACAACCTAAAAAGAATTTCTTTGATTAAAGAGTTCTCTATTTACAGTGATGCCAAATCATCTATATATGTTGCTATTTCAGGTATGGGTAATTTAAATATGAGTAATATCATAGGTTTTCTTGCGGGAAAAAATATAATAAATAAATTTTCATTAATATTTAATATTGGTTTAGCTGGCAGTAAAAACGATAAAATAGGTTCTATATACAGAGCTAACAAGCTTTCTATGCTTAATCAAAAAAATAATTTTTATCCTTTAAATATAGTTTCTTCAGCAATAAAAAATAAAAATCTAATTACAACAGATTATATCATAGATTACCCTGAAGCTGAATTAATTGATATGGAGGGTTATGGTTTCTTTGCTGCTGCAAGTAAATTTGTACTAAATGAGCAAATTACTTTGTTAAAAATAGTGTCAGACAATGATATGTCACAATTAAATTTAGTAAGACAGGAAGTAGCTAATAACTTAACTTCATTAAATGAAAATATAATATTTTCAATTATTGATGAAGTGAAAGATTTTTTTGCAAATTATTTTAAAGAAATTTCTGATGCTAAAGAATATGATGTTTTGATTACAGAAATTAAATTTAGTTTCAGCCAGAAGGTAATATTAAAGAAAATATTAAATAAAATAGGGCATAATAATATAGTGCTAAATTTGGAATTATTACTTAAGTTAAATTCAGGTAAAAAAATATTAGCCAAGTTAGAAGAATATGTTTAAAAAAATTTACATAGAAGAAGAAGCTAAAGAGCATTTCAGAGCGAAGCGCATCATGGCTAAATATCCAAATGCAGAGCTTATATCTTGTACTCACTATGGCGAAATATTTAATAAAAAAAACCAAAATTTTAGATTGCAAAAGCAAGAGCCAGCATTAATCATAGCCCTTAAAAAAGGTGCAAAAATCTTACCTACACCGGAGGGTTTTGGTATAGGTAGTCAAAAAAATTATTATTTTTCACATATGCTAAATTGCATTTATGATTGTAGATATTGTTTTTTACAAGGCATGTATAATTCAGCATATTTTATATTGTTTGTTAATTATGAAGATTTTTTCCAAGAGATTGAAAAATTAGAACAGGACAAGACTGAAAAATACTTTTTTTCAGGATATGATTGTGACTCACTTGCTTTAGAAAGTGTAACTAATTTTGCTGCTGAATTTATTCCTTTTTTCCAAAAATTAAAATATTCTAAATTAGAATTTAGATCAAAAAGTGTTAATATTAATATTTTTAAAAATTTCAAGGCTACTTCAAATATTATCAACGCTTTTAGCTTTACGCCAAGTGAAATATCTAAAAGCTTAGAGCATAAAACCCCACCAATTAAATCACGCATAAAAGCGATGCAAAATCTAGCAAAAGATGGATGGAAAATCGGTTTAAGATTTGATCCTATGATTTACAGTGAAAATTATCAGGAGTTATATCAATCATTAGTGGAAGATGTCTTTAGTGGTCTGAATCTAGATAATTTACATTCAGTAAGTATTGGGCCACTTAGGTTTCCGAAGAAAATGCATGAAAAAATACAAGCTCTTTATCCACAAGATAGTTTCTTAGTAAATAATTTAACTTTGAGAGGTAAAAATATTTCTTATGAGGAAAAAATTGAAAATGAAATGGAAAACTATATTATCGAGCAGGTAAATAAATTCGTAAATAAAAACTTAATTTTCTCATGCAAAAATTTCTAATTACAGGTTCTTCATCGGGTGTTGGTAAATATCTTACAGAAAATTTACTAGAGCAAAATAATGTTGTTGGTATAGCTAGAAGAAATAATTTTAAACATATTAACTATCATCATATTACTTTAGACTTAGCAAAGGTTTCATTAGTTACAGATAAAGCAAAACAAATAGCCAAAGAGCATGAAGATATAAATCATATTATTATTAATGCAGGTTTTGGTTATTTTAAAGAATTAGATCAATTTTCAGAGAAGCAAATAATAGAATTATTTAATGTAAATATAATTAGCCAGATCATTTTGTTAAGATTTTTATTATCTAATTTACGCAAACAAAAAAACTCTAAGATAATTTTCATAGGATCTGAGGCTGCTTTAAATGGGGCAAAAAAAGCGACTATTTATGCTGCAACTAAATTCGCTATGCGTGGGTTTGCACAATCATTAAGAGCAGAGCTTAAGCAAGATAACATAGCAGTTACTATGCTTAATCCTGGTGTTATGGATAGTGATTTTTATAAAAATTTAGATTTTACTTTTGCAACTGAAAAAGCAAATAAAATAAATTTAAAAGATATATTCATGCTTATAGATTTAATTTGTAAATTGGATAACCATATGGTAATAGATGAAATAAACTTAACTCCAATGAAAAATCACATAAAATACAAAGTAAAACCATGAAATACATATTTATTGTTTTGGTTTTTATTTCTGTTTTATTTAAGGATTTAAATGCTGCGACCAACACAGAATTGCCAAAATTTATGTCAATTAAAGTAAGTGAGGCTAATTTGCGGGCGGGGCCTGGTACAAATTTTCCAATTGAGTTAATTTATGTTAAAAAGCATTTGGTTATAGAGGTAGTTGATGCTTTTGATAATTGGTACAAGGTTTTGGATGAAGAGGGTAATACGGGTTGGTTACATAAAAGTTTAGTTAGTTCGAGAAGATATTTTGTGGTGAAAAATGATAGTGCTAAATTATATAAAAACCCTAAAAACAATATAGAATTATTATTTTTAGAAACTGGTTTAAGAGGTAAAATAGAGAGTTGTAGAAATGATTGGTGTAAGGTAAAAATTAAGAAATATTCTGGCTGGTTACAAAAAATTGATATTTGGGGTGTTTATCAAAATGAGAATTTTTAATTAAGGCTTAAAAATAACATCATGCGGTTACAGATTTTGTTAATAAGGGGGGACATTAGCTTAGATTTTTGTCTTAAAATCGCAATAATATCATGCTTCTTCTTTAGGAGGGATAGTATAAACTATAAATCTTACATTTATTATGCTAAGCACAAGAAGACATTATGCTAATATTTATCTTAAGTGGTACTAAAATAGTAGCTGTTTAAATATTAAAATTTTCTATTAATTTTTTTAATTAGCAAAATTTCTAGCTTATTTATTCATAAAATAAGCTAGAGAAAGCATGATTATTATTGGTTTGCTTGAAGTTAAAAACTTCATATTTTTATATAAAATAATAAACTACATCTTAATTTTAAATAGTTTCATATTTAAATATTAAGATGCTGTGCTTTTATAATTTATACAGACATTAATATCTAGCATGTCCTTTACTTTGCTGCTCTTGTCTTTGCATTGCAAGTGTTTCAGTATGTGAATTTTGTTGATTTACTGGCGTGGCTATTGCAACTGTCTCTCCTTCATGCGATGCTTCATCCACCGGAACTGCTACAGCTATCTCTTCATGCTCTTTTCCTGGATGACCATAAAATAACCAATCATCCTCTCTAGGTGGAGCCGAAGGCTGTGGCCGTTGACTAGGGGTAGGCTGTGTATCTTCTGCAGCCCCTTTTTGCATTTTTGGGTCTTTATC
>JABIRX010000047.1 GCA_018667735.1 Alphaproteobacteria bacterium
AGTTTGATTACATATGTTCCTTATTATCATGGTAAATTAAGAAAAAAAACATTTAGTAACAATGCTATATTAGCTAATAAAATAGCAGATAATTCTCATTTGCATGTTTTACATGATATACTCCTTAAGAAGTATGCTATAGATCAAGTTGGTTTAAATTACATTGAAAGACAAAAAAATGCTAAAAAAATATTTGCGCTAAATAATACTAAAGCTACGCTTGTGGCTGGCAAAAATATTATTTTATTAGATGATGTAATTACCACTTCCGCGACCATCAATATTTGCCAGGATTTGCTTTATAAGGCTGGCGCCAAGAAAGTTTTTTGTTTGGCATTAGCAAAAAGAGTCTCTAAACATATGGATGAAAATAAAACAATTAATCTGCCCAAACTATGATGTTAGATTTAAATATTTTAGTGCCTTGGAGAAAACGGTAATAGGCTGTAATTTGAAAGGGATATTGTAAATTTTAACATAGCTGGTCTAATTAGTTAGGTTAATCTTTTTGCTGATTTATTCATAAAAGTTATATAGATCTACATTACGCTCTTTTTGTTAAAGGTTAGATATTGTGGAAATGTGAGTTAAATTCCACATTGTTTTAAAGTTCCTAAATATGTAGTTGGAAGAGCCTTTTGGGCTTTGTTAATAAATACTTGACCTATTTTAAAATAGCTGTATTTTATATGATTCTTAAATTAAAATTAAAAGGTAATAAGTTTGTTACAAGTATTAGTAAAAGATAATAATGTAGAATTTGCATTAAAGACTTTAAAAAGAAAAATGCAGAGAGAAGGAGTTTTTAGATCATTAAAACTAAAAAGGTTTTTTGAAAAACCTTGCGACAAAAGCAAAAGAAAATTAGAAGAATCTTTCAAGCGTAAAAGAAAGATCCAATATAAATTTGATGTGAAGTTATAATTTATCCATCATTATATTGTAAAATAACTAACAGAGCTAATAGCTCTGTTTTTTTTTGTGTAAAAAATATTTAACCTTGATATCTACAGATTAATTCTTTTTAAATATTTAAACTATTTTAGTCGATCTGCCTAAATATCCTTATTAAGTTTTACTAATTTTTTTCTAGCTTTGCTAACTATATATTACTGGGTTTAACTTAGCTATAATGACTAAAGATATAACGATATATATAATTTAAATAGTTATCTGACCTTGCTAATTTGTAGCTTTCCTTGAATTGTGCTTAATTTCTCTAATTACAAAAATTACTATAACCTAGGAAATTGATAGAATAATATTTTTTTATAAAGGAATAAATAGTTGACAGTTGTTAGACTTACTTGATAATGATTATCAGAATCATTATCAAGTATATAAGTTATGAAAATAAAAAATAATATAATAAAAGGAGTAATTACAGCAGCAATTGCATTAGGGGGCACAGTAAAATTGTCAGCTGAAGAAAATCTTTGGGTTTATACTAAGGGCACAGACACTAGGCCAGAAGGAAGTTATGAACTAAAGCTAAGTGATACTATTAGGGTTGGTAAAGGTTCTGGTAGTTATGTGTTTCATGATATTAGGCCAGAAGTAGAATATGGGATTACAGACCGCTTAACCATAGGAGCGGAGCTTATGTTATTTGATCATAATTATTCGCTAAATGATGAAGGCAATAACCCAATGTATGAAACTCAAGAAGCTAATGGTGGCGATTATAACAAAACTAGATATGGGGGTTATGAAGTAGCATTAAAATATAATGTCTTAAGTCCATATAAAGATGCTCTTGGTTTATCTATTGGTTTTGCTTTTGAGGATAGGGACAGATATCGTTTAGACGGTGCGCAGATAGATCAGCAATCATATGCTACAACCATTTTTACACAAAAAAATTGGTTAGATGATCGTTTAACTCTAGCAGTTAACTGGAAAACTGAACTTGAAAGAAGGAAGTCAGGTGCAGATTCAACTTTGGAAGAAGAGATTGCGTTTGATGTAAGTGCTGGTTTATCCTATAGATTTATGCCTAAACATTTCTTGGGTATTGAGCTTAGAACTCAATCAGATTATTTATCTCCCTCAGAAAATGGTGAAAAAGAACCAGATTTACAAAGTTCAAATTTTGACTTGCTTGATATGCAATTAGGTACAAGGCATCAAATAGCATGGTATGCAGGACCAACATATCATTATGCTGAAAAAAATTGGTGGTTAACTGCTGGTATCTTATTCCAGTTTGAAGGTGATGGCTCTGTGCATGCTTTTAACCGAGATGGTAAAAATTATGATGAACATGAAGATGTTCATATAGGATTATTCTATGGTTATGAGTTCTAATAAATCAAATTCATTGTTAAAAATAGCTGTGTTTCTTGGTGGTGTTTTATTCTACCAAGAGGCAGCTATCTCAAAGACTTATCTTACAACTGAAGAGGCTGCTACGATATTTTATCAAAATAATAAGATGCAGAAAATTATGCTAAGCCTGACTAAGGAGCAAATGAAATCTATAAAAAAAAAGTCAGGGGTAAGGGTAAGAAATAGTGAGATGAATATATGGCGAACTGATGCAGGGGACTGGTACATAGTAGATAATGTGATAGGTAAGCATGAGAATATAGATATAGCAGTAGCTATTACAAAAGATGGAAAAGTCAAGGGAGTGGAAGTGTTAACTTATAGAGAGACTTATGGTTATGAAGTTATGAATAAGAAATGGTTAGCGCAATTTAAAGGTAAAGATAATACGGAAACCTTAAAATTAGATAAGCAAATTAAAAATATATCTGGCGCTACATTATCATGTAGACATGTTACAGATGGTGTTAATAGATTGACTGAAACTTGGGCTCAGATACTTAGATATTTATAAGATAGGAATAAAGTGAATAAAATTAATAGATGTAAACCTTTGCTTGGCACATATGCTGAAGTGTCATTAAGTGGTGATTATAATAAAGCTGATTTGCTAAATTTTAGTGAAGAAATTTTCAAAAAAATCGAAAAAATCCAAAAGCAAATGAGTTTTTATGATAATGAAAGCGAGTTATCTTATATTAACTCCAATGCTTTTTATCACAGCTGTGCTATTTCAGATGAAATATATGAGGTTTTAAGTAAGGTTCTAGAACTTAGTGTTATAACTAAGGGAGCTTATGACATTACAGTTGCAGCTCATTTAATAGAGAAGGGGTTACTACCTAACAAATATCAGAAAGCTGACCCTAATGCTAGTTGGCGTGATATACAATTAAGTAAGGGAAAAATAAAATTTAACAAAAGGTTGCAGATCGATCTTGGTGGTATAGCTAAAGGTTTTGCGGTTGATAAAGCTCTCGATGTGGTAAAAGAACATAAATTAGATGTTATTATAAATGCGGGAGGAGATTTGGTCATGAATAATTGGCAAAATAAGCTAGTAGATATAAAGCTACCAACTACTAAAAAACACAAAGTTGCAAACTTAAGAATGCAAAATATCGCTTTAGCAACTAGCTCTTCATATTATTTTGATAATAGTGTAAATCCAATTTTTTGTGGGAAAACTAGAAATATGTTAGTTAGTGAAAATAGTGCTTCTGTGTTTGCTCCAAGCTGTATGTTAGCTGATGCCTTAACCAAAGTAGCTTTTTTATGCGACAACTCAGTTAGCTTATTAAAATCTTTGGGGGCAGCTGTGGTGTTTGCTGATCAAGATGGCGTAATTAATTATTAGGAATGGTCTTTCAAATGCGTAACTTAAATTATAAAGAATGGTTTTTTATAATTCTTGCACTTTGCTGGATAAGCGGAGTTGTTTATTTCATTCTAAATTATTTTATAGAAATACAAGGTGAGTTTGGCTTGGAAAAGCATCCTATTCAATATCCAGTTCTAAAAATACATGGTGCTGTGTCATTTGTAATTATGATAATTTTTGGTTATTTTCTTTCAGCTCATGTAAAAAAGAATCTATATTCAAAAAACAAGAGAGGCTTGAAATCTGGTATGGTTTTACTTTCTTTGCCTTTTATATGTATTATAACAGCATATGCTTTATATTATCTTTCTTCTGATTTTTATAGGCAAATCTCTTGTTATTTGCATAGCTTTGTTGGTTTTATTCTGCCATTTTCTCTGGTTCTACATATATTGCAATTGACAAAAGCCAGGCGCAGAAAGGATATAAAACATAAATTAGCGGTTCCATGAAATATAATCGCGCAAATAGAAAAATACATTATTGGGGTTCAGCAATATGCGCTTTACCTATCTTAATTATAATTGTCACAGGTTTATTTCTAATCTTTAAAAAAGACTCTAATTGGATCCAGCCACCCACAATTAGAGGTGTTGCCAAACAGCCAGAAATTACTTTTGCAGAAGTTTTAGAAGTTGCAAAAGCATCAGATAAAATAGCTATTAATAATTGGTCGGATATTAACAGGCTAGATGTAAGGCCTAGTAAAGGTATGTTAAAAATTAGATCAAATAATGGTTGGGAATTACAAATTGATACTAAGACCAAAGATATTCTAAGTCTAGAATATAGAAGATCTGACATTATCGAGGCTATACATACTGGCACATTTTTTAGTAAATTAGTATCATATGCGGTTTTTTTACCTGCGGCAGTAATTCTGTTACTATTGTGGATTACAGGTTTATATTTATTTGTCACTATGACAATCACAAAGAGGAAAAACAGAAATAGAAGGTTAAGAGTTAGAAATGTCTAAAGCTATTTTAATTCAATTAATTATTTTTATACTCTTTAATCCTCTACAAGCCGCCGAACAGGCTGCAAAAATAATTATAAGTAAAGATAATCATCATAATATTTTATCATTTGAGACTGATTATAGGTATGATAAGGGTAGCAATGCATATAAGCATTATGATTTTGGCATTAAAATTCCAATTTCAAATACAATGAGATACTCATTAAATTATAGGCAGATTTACCAATTTAACTCCAAAAATAATCAATGGAAGATAGAGAAAAGGCCTCATCTTAGTTTGCAAAAAAAACTAGAATATAAATTACTTACAACTGAAATTAGAGTTAGAGAAGAATTTAGATTTAAGACAGATAATAGTTACGCTAATAGAAATAGAATTAGATTGATGTTTAAGTCAAACAAAGAAATCCTTAAATTAAAACCTTTCGTGAGTAATGAGTGGTTTTACGATTTTGATGCAGAAAAATATAATAAAAATTGGTTATCGGTAGGGTTAAGCCTATCTAGTCTCTATAGAAGCAATTTGGCCTTATATTATAAATATGTTAGTAAATTAGAAGGTAGTAATTGGAGCTCATCAGATAGATTAGTATTGAAACTATTATATAAATTTTAGATTAACGTTAATAATTATAGTTAAATTGATGACCAGGGAAAATCCAATAGTTATACCAGCAGTTATACCAGCTTATGCCTCTTTAACAGGTGTTTTATTATCTTTTGCGCGAGATAAGTTACCTAAAGTATTTGATTTAGATAAGAAATTAACTACAGATAGAAAAAATAATATTCTGTTTCAACTTGGCTATAATAAAGAACATGAATGTTTAGCCTTATATCAAGTGAGTAAAGCTAAGTTTAAACAAAATATTGAATTTGAAATATTTCAGGCCTTTACTGTAGTAAATGAACAAGATTTCTTTTTGCAATTAGTCAGACCTAGTTATGCTAAAAGACATATATTATTAGATGCACGCTATTTAAAAGCGCTAAGCGAAAAACAGATAATTAGCTTCGTAAAGGGAAATAATATTGATTTACTAAGTGATTTATCTTCACAGGAGCAGAAAAAAGAAGATATTATTTGGTCAGCACAAACAAATGGGGCAGAAAATCTTTTGGATAAGGAAGAAACTAAGAATCCAGGAGCTTTGCCACTGGAGGTAGGACAGGAATCATCAATAAGCCTAAATAAAACCAATTCTAGCTTGCCTAACTTTGTTGCCTAATCATTACTTTGTTTGCTTTCCTTACCTTCACTATTTCTTCTTGGTTTAAAGCCTTCTTTGTTAGCGCTACTACTACTTGAAGTGGATTTATTTCTTCGCACACTTTCTTGGCCAGATCTATCATTACTACGCTTAGAATTAAAGTTATCCCTTCCTCTGCTTTCTTGACCAGATCTATCACTTCTTCGCTCAGAATTAAACCTTCCTCTGCCATCTTGTCCTGATCTATCACTGCTGCGCTCAGAATTAAACCTTCCTCTGCCATCTTGTCCTGATCTATCACTGCTGCGCTCAGAATTAAATCTTCCTCTGCCACCTTGTCCTGATCTATCACTGCTGCGCTCAGAATTAAACCTTCCTCTGCCATCTTGACCAGATCTATCACTGCTGCGCTCAGAGTTAAACCTTCCTCTGCCATCTTGTCCTGATCTATCACTGCTGCGCTCAGAATTAAATCTTCCTCTGCCATCTTGACCAGATCTATCACTGCTGCGCTCAGAATTAAATCTACCTCTGCCATCTTGACCAGATCTATCACTGCTTCGCTCAGAGTTAAATCTACCTCTGCCTCCTCTGTCTGAACCAGACCGGTTATTTCTGAAGCTATTATTACTATTAGATCTATTTCTGCGTGGTTTAGAGCTGCTATTTTGCTTAAATTCTAATTCATCTTTTAGAGATAATTCTTTAATAATATTAAAATAAACATTTCTATCACCATTTAAAACAAAAGAAATAGCATTACCTATAGCTTCCATTCTACCAGTTCTTCCAACTCTATGGATATAATCTTCGGTAACTCTTGGTAAGTCAAAATTAATTACATGCTCAATATGATCTATATCTATACCTCTTGCAACTACATCGGTTGCAACCAAAATTTGATAGCTTTTGGAACGAAATCTTTTAATTATTTTATCTCTTTGATGTTGCCTTAAATCACCATGGATAGCTTTTGCTTTAAAGCCATTTTGATAAAGAGAATCTTGCAAATTATCAGCAACTCTTTTTGTGTTAACAAAAATAATTATAGAGCCCTCCCTTTTAGATAATTCAGTTTCTAGTAAATCGAATTTATTATCTTTATTTGCGCTTAAAAAGCTGTGGCTAATATTTTTGTTATTTTCTTCATTACCTGCAACAGCTATAGTTTTATAATCTTTACTTAAGTATTTTTCAGCTAATTTTGTTATTTCTTTACTTTTTGTTGCAGAAAACATTATAACTTGTTTTTCTTCTGCTATCTGCTGGTAAATTTCTTTAATTTCGTCCTTAAAACCCATATCTAACATACGGTCAAATTCATCTAAGATAAAATGATTAATATTTTTTATATTAATGGTTCTTCTTTTTATATGGTCCTTAACCCTGCCCGGAGTTGCAATAATTAAGTTAGGGTTCTTTTTTAAATTGTTGATTTGTTTGTTAATATCTACACCACCATAAACGGCACAACATTTAATACGGTCTTTTGCAATAAGCTTAGCTGTGTCAAATATTTGGCAAACCAACTCTCTGGTTGGGGCAATTACTAAACAAAAATTATCATTATTATTAGCAAAGATCTTTTCTAACATAGGAATAATAAAAGCTGCAGTTTTACCACTTCCTGTTTTAGATGAGGCTAAAACATCATGCTTCTCTAAGATTATAGGTATTGATTTATGTTGTATCTCAGTAGGTTCATGGTAACCAACTGTTTTTAATAATGTTAAGACGTTATCTGAAACGCCGCAATCTTTGAAATTAGTCATTTTCTGCTATTTAATAGTTTTACAATTTTAATAAGTTTAAGTAGAAACACACTTCTCTTAATTTATTGTAATTAACTATATAGAAAATTGCGTTGCTAGAGATGTAATAATTTTTACTGTGAGCACTATATATAATATATTATTTTCTGCAACTTATATTAAATATACCTAGCTTAAATTAATAAAATTAGAATATATTTAAAAAATATCGCAATAATTAGAATTATTACTGAAACTAGCCAAATTATTTTGCTGAATTTTTTGCTTGAGAGGCAAATCTTCGCATATTTTGGGTCAATAGGGCAGGAGTTAGGGCGCACAAATAACAAATAACCACTAAAGCCCAATAGCAATAAGGCTCCCATGAATAAATAAGCGCTATGCTCAGCTAAAATGGTGATCAAGGAAAAGTTACTTATTAAACTGCTAGAAACAGCTCCTAAGCCAAAGAACACTAAGATTATTGGTAAGGCACAACAAAATAAAGTGGAAAATGAAGTAAATAAAGCGAGTATAGTAATGATGAAACTATTTTGTTTCATCATTCTCTCTGATAATTTCCACTACAGCATAGCCGTTATTAATAATGATATCAGTAATCTCTTGGTCACTAATATGCTGTTTTTCGGCCAAGATAATTTGCACATTTTTTGCTTCTAAATCTATATTAATCTTAGAAACTTTAGGCAGTTTCTTGAAGCTCTTTTCTATAGTTACAGCACAAAACTCACAAACTAAACCATTTACTTTGATATTTATTTCAGTAGCACTTAAGGCACTAAAATTGAGAATAAAGAAAAAAAATAAAATTATTTTTTGTAACATTATTTTACCAGAAAATTTTAAATAACTATTAATTATATCATAGCTTATTTTAGAATTTAAGATAGCTAAAATCTTGCAATAAAATTAAATAATAATTTTTTATTAGAGCTAAAGCCAAGTTCTATTAGGTTAGCGCCTTTAAATAATCTAATTATAGGCGTTGTTATAATTTGCTTATTTGTTATGTTGCCTGGCTCTGATATTTGCAACATCAGCCATGTATGTATGTTTTTGTAATTAGCAACATATGGTGCGATACCTATTCGCGCTTTTTGTTCATAATAATTTAACATATTACCTCTACTTGCATAATATTTATTAGTATAAGCGATGAAATACTTCCTGGTTTCAAAATCAGCAGCAAGGCCAGTAAAAGCAAATAATTGATTATGAGAGTCTTTGTGAGCATTACCTAAGGCCGATTTAAGATAAATATTTCCCTGGGCTGCCGGTCTATTCCACCTTTTAACTAGGTTATTTAACTGTACACTATGAAGATTGAGTTTTTGGCTCTTATGATATTCATATTTATAGCCAAGAGAATATTTGTAATTTGGCGAATAGTGAAGATGCAAGCTGTTTTTGAACCCATCATTTTGCTGCATAACAGTTTTTCCACCCGAATAAGATATTGGCCTTGCCGCTAAATTTGTAGAGATCAATAAGATGGTTAAGTAAGAAAATAAAATTTTTTTCATTCGCTATCTAGATAATAAAAAACACCAGTTTCTAAGTTGTAATCTAATTTTAATATTCCTGTTATTGTAATAGGATCATATGAAAAAGAAATTGCTTTTTTACTTCTAACTTCAATTACTTTAGCGGGGCCAATATGGTAATGAAAAGGGCAATCAAGAGGAAAAGGTCCAATTAGAAAATTATTTAATTTGTCACTTGCCTCCAAAGGAAACATAAAGCCAGTAATAGTTACTGACATGTTGTCCAATTTGGTTATCTCGTCGCTATAAATTGGTTTGACTAAGCAATTATCAAAGCCCTCTTCATCAACATAACACTCATCAAGCTCTTGAGTTTTAGCAAATAACTCCCACTCTATAGAATTAGCATAAGCGCTATATTCTTTTACATATTGGCTGAGGTCTCTTTCTTCAACTAAATTACTTTCTTCAATTGAGAAACCATAAAGGTTATTTACAATTAAATGTGGTAAAATTAAACTGAAAAATAGGCTTTTTTTAAGTGGCATTGCTAAGAATTTTCCTAATATCTATTTTATATGCTTTGAGAGCTGGAATGAGCGCAGCCAATAAACATAATAAAATAGTAATTGCGCAAAGCAAATATATCTCTGGAATAAAAATAAAACCAGTTAAATTTAGTTCATTACCCTGATGTGTAAATAGACCAATTAATTCCAACGAAAAATGAGCTAAAAACAAACCAATGATAGCACCCAAGGCAGAAATAATAAATGCTTCCGCAATTAAGATTATAAAAACCTTCTTTTGTGATGCACCTAGAGTTCTAAAAATAGCTAAATCATAATTACGCTGCTGAATAGAGTTAAGCTGATTAATTACAATTGTTACAATAGAAATTAAGATCAAAAAGCTACTAAAGATTATTATGGTTTTACTCCCCACCCCTATAAATTTTAATATTCTAGCTATTTCATATTTAGGGCTAACAATTTGAGAGTTATATTCACTTTTATAGATTCTAGTAAAATTATAATTTGCAGCTTTATGCTTATAAGTAAGTAAAATAGCGGTAATTTCTTTTGAGTCTCTTTCAATATCAGTTGATATTTTACTATGATCAGATTTGCTGCTATCATGCTTATCATGCTTACTATGTTCATTTAGACTATCATGTTCATTGTTGTCATGATTGTCATGCTTGCTATGTTCATTGTGACTATCATGTTCATCACTGTCATGCTTACTATGTTTATTTAGACTGTCATGTTCATCATGATTCTGACCAGCATGTAAATGCCATATACTCTCCAATGAAGTAATAATTAAGTTATCTATGACATTATTTTGCTTATTTAATATGCCAGTCACTTTATATAAATCTTGATCATGATTGTTATTTGCAGAAACTAAACCATGTGAACTAGCAAATAGATCTCCAAGCTCAAGTTTAGCTTCAGCTGCTACTCGCGCACCAATTACAGCCTCCTGTTTGTTTTTCCATAAATTACCAGCTATTAATGTAGCTTTATAAAGGTCCAAATACGCAGCAGTGGTGCCCACAATACGGAAGCCTTTAAAATTGTCGCCAAGAGAAATTGGCACAGCCGATTTTATTTGGGGATAGTTTTTGATTTTATTAAGCTCATTATAGTAAATGTTACCGTTAGGAATATCAATATGCCAGATAGTTGCTAATACTAGCTGCAATGGACTTCCCGTTGTACCAATAACTGCATCAATGTTTCTTGCATCAGAATATAGTTTGGTTTTAATTTGCGTGGATATTAAAATTAATAAAGACATCAGCATAATGCCTAAAGCCATTATGGATATATTTAGCAGGGTGTTAAAGCGGCGATATTTTAAATAATTATATGATAAAGTTATTAAATTCATAATGTTAAAATTTGGATATTCTGAAAGTATTTTTCTACTCTATTATCATGAGAAACTATAATTAATGATGAGTTGTTTTTAGCTGCTTGTATTTTAAGGAAGCTGCATAATTTGTTAGTATTATCATCGTCTAGAGCTGAGGTTGGCTCGTCACACAAAATCCAATTTGCCTTACTAATCACACTTCTTATAACTGCAAGCCTTTGTATTTGACCTATGCTTAAAGTGTCGACTAGCTCGTTTGCCTTCTCTGCTAACCCAAGTTCTGTGAGATATTGCTGAATTTCATCATCTAAAATTTTAACCCCAGACATAGTACCCACCAAAGCCAAATTCTGCTTAATAGTAAGATATTTGATTAAATGAAAATTTTGAAAAACAAAGCCTAAAGATTTAGCCCTAAATTTATCAAGTTTAGCTGCTGTTAAGGTGGTTATTTCTTGCTTGTCATATATTATTTTGCCAGAACTTGCCTTAATTAAACCAGCTAATAAACATAATAAAGTGGTTTTACCTGAACCAGATGCCCCTTTGATTAATATGTGCTTTCCCTGATTTAGGCTAAAACTAAAGTTCTTAATAATGCTTTGACGATTAAGCTGGTAAGTTAAGTTTTGACAATCAAGCATGAAAATAAAAAATAATTAAGAATTGTTATAATATAACAATCTTTTTTTGTAAATATTTTTGAATTATTACAAACTTAATTATTAGTTAAAAGCAAAAATTCTTTTTTTAACTCTTTATCTTCTTTAAACTGCCCAACCATTTTAGTAGTAACTGTTGAGCTTGCAGTTTTATGTACTCCTCTTGTGGTCATACATTGATGAGCAGCGTCAATTAATACTGCCACTCCCCTTGGCTCTAAAACCTCGTTAATGCTATTAGCAATTTGCGCTGTAAGTGTTTCCTGAGTTTGTAATCTCTTGCCAAACACATCAACTAAACGTGCTAATTTGCTAATTCCAACTACTCTTTGGTTAGGCAAGTAGGCTATGTCAACTTTACCTATAATTGGAACCATATGATGTTCACAATGAGATTCTAGGCGGATGTTCTTTACAATCACCATTTCATCGTAATCTTCTACTTCTTCAAAAGTTTTAGCTAAAATATTGTGAGCGTCCTGCGCATAACCCTCAAAAAACTCACTGTAAGCATTAACAACTCGCATCGGGGTTTCAACTAAGCCTTCTCTGTGAGGATTGTCTCCCGCCCATGCAATCATGGTTTTTACAGCCTTTAAAGCTTCTTCTTTTGTAGGTTTTGGGTAATTTTCTTGTTTTTTATTCATTTAAACTACTTGATTAATAATTATGTTATAATATAACATTGCTCTTTTAAAAATAAATAATAACTTAACACAAAATATTAGATAAGCAAATGGTTCATGCAGCAAATTTAGGTTTTCCTCGTATAGGTTTAGAACGCCAATTAAAAAAATCGTTAGAAAATTATTGGCAAGGTAAAATAAAACAAGAAGAATTAAAGATTACTGCCAAAGATTTACGCAAAAAAAATTGGGAGTTACAAAAAGAGTCTGGGATTAAGTTTATTCCATCTAACGACTTTTCTTTTTACGATCATGTCTTAGACCTGACTGCTATGGTAGGAGCAGTACCAAAGAGATATAATTTTAGTGATGATAAGGTTGATTTAGATCTATATTTCGCAATGGCTAGGGGAGCTCAAAATGAAAAAAATGATGTTGTTGCAATGGAAATGACCAAATGGTTTGATACAAATTACCATTACATAGTGCCAGAATTCTCTAAAGAAACAAAATTTAAATTAGCTTCAACTAAAATTATAGATGAATATCTAGAAGCTAAAAAACTAGGTATCGAAACAAGACCAGTGTTGTTGGGACCGGTTAGTTTTTTATTATTGGGTAAATCCTATGATGAAACAAAATCACTTGATTTGCTTGAAGATTTGTTGGTTATATATCAAGAAATTTTAGCTAAATTAGCAGAATGTGGCGTGCAATGGGTGCAAATTGATGAGCCATGTTTGGTCACTGATTTATCTAGCGAGGCTAAATTTGCTTATGAAGTAGCTTATAAAAAACTTAGAGAAAATTTCTCTGCTAAAATTATGTTAACCAGCTATTTTGCAGAATTAGGTGAAAATTTAGCTTTAGTTAAAAAATTGCCAATAGATGGCCTTCACATAGATTTAGTCAGAGGGAATGATAATGTAGAAGAAATATTGGCAAATTTTAGTAGTGAGAAGTTTTTATCCCTGGGCTTAATAGATGGCCGTAACATTTGGAAGAATAATTTCAGCAAATCACTAGCTGTAATAGATGAGGTTATAAAGAAACATCCAAGCGACAAAGTTTTAATAGCACCATCTTCATCTTTGTTACATTGCCCTTTATCGTTAGAAGTTGAGGATAAACTTAACTCTGAATTAAAAGAGTGGTTAGCTTTTGCTAGTGAAAAATTAACTGAGCTAAACTTGTTAACCAAGGTTGCTAATGAAGGAAGAGCTGCATATAAATTAGATTTAGCTGAGAATCATTTAGCGATAATTTCTCGCGAAAATTCTAATTTAGTGCATAATTACGAGGTTAAGGAGGCAGTTAAAAACTTAACTCCTGCAGATTATAAAAGAGATAAAGTTTTTGCTGAGCGTATTAAGGAGCAACAAAAACTGGGTCTACCACTTTTACCTATCACAACTATTGGTTCATTTCCTCAAACTAAGGAGTTAAGAAAAATTAGAGCAGATTTTAAGAAGAAGCTTATTTCTAAAGAGCAATATGAAAGTTATCTAGCGGAGAAAACAACCGAATTGATAAAATGGCAAGAAGATATAGGTATAGATGTACCTGTTCATGGTGAATATGAAAGAAATGATATGGTTGAGTATTTTGGTGAGCAATTATCTGGCTATGCTTTTACCAAGAATGGTTGGGTGCAAAGCTATGGTTCAAGATGTGTGAAACCACCAATTATTTATGGTGATGTAGCAAGAGCAAAAGCAATGACAGTATATTGGTCGTCATTTGCTCAGAATTTAACTGACAAGCCAGTAAAAGGTATGTTAACTGGTCCTATTACGATGTTGCAGTGGGCATTTGTGCGTGATGATCAGCCCCGCGAATTAACTTGCAAGCAAATAGCACTTGCAATTCGAGCGGAAGTTAAAGATTTAGAAGAAAGTGGTATTAAGATAATCCAAATAGATGAACCAGCATTTAGAGAGGGTTTGCCTCTTAGAAATAAGGATAGGGACACATATTTAGAATGGGCAGTTGCATCATTTCGTTTATCCTCATCTAATATTAAAAATGACACGCAAATCCATACACATATGTGTTATTCAGAATTTAATGATATTATAGATGAAATAGCTGCTTTGGATGCAGATGTGATTTCTATAGAAACATCAAGGTCAGCAATGGAGCTTTTAGATGCTTTTATTGAATTTAAATATCCAAATCACATAGGACCCGGAGTGTATGATATACATAGTCCGCGTGTTCCTAAAGTAGAAGAGATGGAGTTTTTAGTGCATAAAGCATTAGAATCATTAGATGTGCAACAAATTTGGATTAATCCTGATTGTGGTTTAAAAACTAGAAACTGGCCAGAGGTTAAAGCTTCGTTAGAAAATATGGTAATTGCTACAAAAAACTTAAGGTCTAGTTTAAAGAAAGCTGCTTAAATTAAATGGATAAGATTAACAAAATTTGGATTAAAAATTATTAAAGTAACAGTCATGGTATGGCTGTTATTTTAATTTTTATAAGTGCTAATAGCGCCTTTATCAATACCTTCATAAGCATAGATTGTTAATTTTTTACCAGTTTTATTGTTTAAGTTTTTGCATATATGTGTAGCTAAATTTTCAATAGTTGTATCACAATCTAGTAGGTAGCAGCATTTTGCAGGTATAGTAAGTTGGAATTGTCCTTGGCTAGATTGGTAAGAGAAAATATAATATTCTAATTTTTCTTTAAAAACTTTTTCAGTTAAATCAGTTTGATTTGCTAAATATTTACCATGCCATAATTTGGCCCATTCTTGTTCTAAGGCTTGGTTTCTTTGCTTAGATTCATAGATTTTTATTTGTGAACGATGTCCATGCGCAATTCTTTGGCAATTACCTTTATGCTTTTTGAGACCATGGCTGTAAACATAATGAGCACCTTGAATTTCTTCAGTTCTAAGCTTTATTTGCACAGAAAGATTATTTGTGGCTAACTCTTTAGTAATTTCAGCTTCTAAATAACTTTCTAATATTTTGGCTGTAATTTCTTTATTATCAATTAGGCTTATTGCGTCTTTTGGCGAAATATGTTCAATAGTTCCTGTGTTAAACTTGTAGGTTACTTTGTAGTTCTGAGCTAGTTTAGTTAAGGTTACGTTCGGATCATTAGCTGCTATAATTAGGCTGTGATCTATGGTGTTATCAATTAATTTTTTAACTTTTTGTTTTACTAAAGAAAAGTCCATCACCATACCTTGTTCATCTAAATCTCCAGAAACGATGATATCGACAAGCCAGCTAGCACCTGCTAAGCCATATTCGGGATGTAAGTAGCTTGAATCAATATGGGTTAAATGTTCAATAAATAATTGCATTACGGATTATTGCTTTTTAGTTAATGGCAATATGTTTAGCATTTTCTTATAATTATACAAATGTTAAATTTTTATAACTATAGAAAATAGTAAAAATAACCATGTAACATATGTTTATGAATCAAATGTCAAAGGTATGAGTTGACGCAAAATCTGAACAAATGACACTTCCAAGTTTTTGGACAAAATTCTCCAGAATTTCTCAAAAATTTCATATCCCAAATTAGAAATTCTGGGTATTTCTTCAAAATATAGTATCTGCTTTAGAAAAAGTGAAAACTGGCTATAAATTCTGAGAGCAGATGAGTAAAGGCTTTGTGAGTAATGATTAGTAGTCATTAGTAAATGAGAGTACTCCATCGCACTCTTGAGTGCTGGCGCTGTGCAAAGCTCACTTTGCGAACCATTATCCTAATTTTACAATGTAGAGAACGTAAGAGTTAAATAAGATTTTGGGTTGTCCTAAAAATTTTGAACTTTTATGTCTGCTTAAGCAAATTACACTCCTTGCAAAGTTTTGCGCCAAAAGAGCCGTGGGTTCGAAACCCAATCAAGTTAGTGATAAATATTTACTTCCAGACTTTTAGAGTTTAAATTATCGACTATAAATTATCATCAAATTTAAAAATAATAGAAAATAAATTATGAGTTTAAATGTAGTTGTAACTGGAGCTAACCGAGGAATAGGATTATCTTTTTGTAAATATTTTAGCGGTCTTGGTCATAATGTTTATGGCATTTGTAGAAAATCATCTCCTGAGCTAGAAAAAGTTGCCTCCACTATTATTGAGGGTATTGATATTGGTAATCCAGATTCTTGCAACTTATTATTTAAAAAATTATCTGAAGTAAAAATTGATTTATTAATCAATAACGCTGGAATCCTGCTAAATGAAGTTTTGGGTCAAA
>JABIRX010000048.1 GCA_018667735.1 Alphaproteobacteria bacterium
AAGGTATTATGATGGAGTATTTAGAAAACAGAGAATTCAAAATAACAGAAATGGAAGTTAACGAAATCGACAGGCTGTTAAATAAGTTCTGTGCTGTCAGCGCTATAGTAAAGTGTACCAGTAAAAATAATGAAAAGTGTACCAGTCAAAAAAGGTTTAAACTTAAGGTTTAAATAATTTTAAACTAGTCTTTGTTTATAAAAATAAATAAAGGCTAAAAATGATAGGAACCAATATGCACACAACAATACTGACATTGCACAAACAAGGTAAAAGCCAAAGATCAATATCAAAAATAACAAATATTCATCGCCGGACAATTTTTAAAGTTATAAAGAGATATAAAGAAGAAAATCTAGAATCTCCTGTTCCATATAATCGAAGCTCAAAGCTTGATCAATGGCATAAGGAAATAATTGAATTATTATCAAAAAATTTAAGCTCCATAAGAGTTTTTGAAGAATTAAAATCACAAGGTTATGATGGTAGCTATTCTTTACTTAACAAGTATATTAGCAAACATAAAATTCAACAAAACACCTGTATAAGATTTCACACTAAATCAGGAGAAGAGGCTCAAGTGGATTTTGGAGATATTGGTAAACAGTACGACAGTTCAGGTAAATTACGTAAGGCTTATGTATTTAATATGCGCTTAAGCTATAGCCGATTAGATTATTATGAAGTTGTATTTGATCAAAAAATTAATAGCTGGTTACAATGTCATATTAATGCTTTTAATTATTTTGCTGGCGCTCCATCTGTAATTAAATTAGATAATTTAAGATCAGGAGTAATAGATAGTAATTTTTATGAGCCAGTATTTCAAATTGATTACAAGCGCTTAGCTGAACATTATGATGTCTTATTATCACCATGTAGGCCTTATAGCCCTCAGGAAAAAGGTAAAGTAGAATCTGGTATAAAATATGTAAAAAACAATTTTTTTGCTGGTAGAACTTTTGATAATTATGATGCTTTGTCACTTGCACTAGAAAAATGGCAAAAAAAAGCTAATGACAGAATACACGGAACAACAAGAAAAAAACCAAGAGAATTATTTGAAGCAGAAGAAAGAGCGGTGTTAAAGATTTTACCATTGGAAGATTTTTCTGATTCAAACTCCTATATGCGCAAAGTGTCAAAGGATTGCCATATTACATTTGAAAATAATTACTATTCTGTACCTTCTAAATATGTTGCGTCTAATGTTAGGGCTTTAGTATCTAATAAATTAATAAAAATATATTCTGATAATTCTATGATTGCAACACATACGCGTAGCAAAGGCAAAGGGGAATTCAACACAATTTTATCTCATTATGATAAATATAAACGTCAGTGCCCTGGTTTTCCAGAATATGATAATAAATACTCAAGCAAGATGGAATCAATTGGAAAACACGCCTCTTCTATCCTTTCTTTAATCAAAAAAGAATATAAAGGGGATTGGCATAAACCAGTTAGAGGTATTATAAAATTATGCGAAATATATGATAAAGAATTAGTAGATAAGGCATGCTACAGAGCTTTATGCTATGGAATAATTTCTTATAGTAAAATCAAAGCTATACTAGAAAATGGTTGTTATGATTTACCAATAGCAGATTTTGGAGGTTCTTATGCAAACATTGCTTAGCACGCTCAAAGAGTTTAAATTATCTGGTATAGTATCTAGTTTAGAAGAAAGATTAATTTATGCAAAATCTAATAATCTATCATATAAAGAATTGCTTGAATTATTATGTGAGGATGAAAAAAACACCAGAAAAGATAATGGTTATCAAAGGAGGCGTAAGGCTGCTAAGTTACCAACAATCAAGCTCTTAGAGGATTTTGATTTTTCCTTTCAGCCAAGTATTGATCAAAGATCAATTAGCGATATTGCAACTTGTCAATTTATCAACTCAAAAGAAAATATAATTTTACAAGGAGATTCTGGTACTGGCAAAAGTCACCTTGCTATTTCTTTTGCATTAAAAGCTTTAGAGAAAGAATATAATGTATTTTTTACTACTGTATCAGATATGCTTCATAGCTTACATAATTCAAAAGTAGATAACTCTTATCATAAAAAAATTAGAATGTTGGCTAATTATGATCTTCTAATACTTGATGAACTAGGCTTTAAGCAATTACCCAAATATTCTTCTGATGATCTATTTAATGTTATTTCCAAGAGATATGAACAAAAATCGACTATTATCACTACAAATAAGGAGATTGATCAATGGAATGATATTTTTGATGATAACATGCTTACGAAAGCCATAGTAGATAGATTAATGCATCACGTAACTCTATTTAATATTAAAGGCAAGAGTTATAGAAGAAAAAAAATAAAAAGTGAGGTTAATATGAGATAATATTTTTTATTACCACTGGTACACTTTTCGTTATTTTTACTGGTACACTTTTAATTGACATTGACAGCCGCTGAAAATTCTTCGGCTCACATTAATTAATTTTATATGGTTAACAGGCTCATTACATTGATTCTATAATTCATCTTTTTAGAACGTTACCAACAACTCGGGTTGACTTAGAGTATCACAAGTGTTACACTGAAATATATTAATATCAAAAAATAAACTATTATGACTACAAAAAATCCACG